>CALVTP010000037.1 GCA_944362765.1 uncultured Clostridia bacterium
ATATAATAGTTCATGGGTTTGAACACCGTTACGCCGATCTTCAATGTGTCTTTGTCCGTACAAGCGGCAAAGCCGAAAACTGTTACGGCGCATATCGCCAAAACAAAAATTATTGCTAATACTTTTTTCATTTCGTCCTCCGACAATTTATTGTGTTGCCGTCAGTTTATCACATTAAAGTAGTAAAGTCAACGCTTTTGAAGGGATATTTGTGATTTAGGCAAGGGACGGTTTTCCGGAGAAAAGACGCCCCGACCGGGCGTTTCAAACAGCGCGTTGTCTAAGCGCCTTAAATCAGCTTCCCCGCCATCCCTCCTGCACGAAAAAGGCGCCGGATTCCGGCGTCTTTTTCGGGTAAGGATACATATGAGCGGCATTTAAGCCGCCTTTATCTAAAAGATATCTATATCCAAAATGGTGGCTTCCTTTTCTATTTTTTCGTCGAGTGCCTTTTGTGCGCGTCTCAGTTTCAGCTCGCGCTCGACCTCCTGTTTTTGCTTTTCGGAATATTTTATCGTCAAAAGCGGTATGAGGTACAGAAGCTGCCCTATCGCGGGCGTCAGGATGAACAACATCCACGAATACTTAAAGAAAGCCGGTCCCGGGATATATTCTTGGTTCAGATCGGCAGCGGTGGTGTCGTAGTCCAGAAGGTGCAGCGACAAGCCCGTCGTGAATGTCGAAATACCGGTACCGATTTTAGCAACGAGGTTTTGAAGAGCAAAGACCGCGCCTTCGTTGCGGTGCCCCGTCTTCCACTCCATGTAATCTATCGAATCGCCCCAAATCGTAGTTGTGGCTATCCCGTTCAAGCCGTTCGGGATCCCGCCAAGCCCCATTACTATCATGACGATAAATATTCTCCATCCTTCGTAGCCGATGAAGTAGGAGACAACTCTGATGACGATATTGAGGGTCGTGGCGATGATGAGCGTGCGTTTCATGCCGCCCATCTTCCTTGCAAGCCAGGTTGCGACAAACATCGCCGCAGAACCGGGGATACCTACTATCAAGCCGTAAATAAACTTGACGTTCAACCCGTCGATACTTAACCCGAACAGGTTGATGGAAACCATGTACTTAAAGAAATACACGTCCTGAAGCGACAGCGTGAAGTTACTTAATATCGCCGCAACGACCAATGCCATTGCTATCCTGTTTTGGAAGATAAGCTTTATGGAGTCTGAAAACTTGCTGTCGGGTTTGAAGACGGGGACGCGCTCCTTGGCTTTTGCGGTCATCGTGGAAATAAGCATTCCGCCGATACCCATCGCCACGCCCAGGACGTTGAATATGAGCATTTCGGAGATGCCGAACTTAGGAAGGTTTTCAACCATCAGCGGGATAAGTCCCGGGATCCAGCCGCCCACCATGGCGCCGATTCTGCCGAATTGCGCCGCCTTCGCGCGCTCCGCGGAGTGGGTGGAGATCATCGAGGTCATGCCCCACATGGAAAGATCCTGGAATGAATAGAAAAAGTCCCAAAGGAAGTAGACGACTATGATATATACGCCCGTCCATTCGGGACCTATGATGCGGTAGTCGATAAACATCATCGCCGTCAATAATCCGACGGGAATAGCCATTATCCTTAAAAACGGTCTTAATTTTTCACCGTTTTTGAAGACGTGTCTGTCGACAATCGTGCCGACTATCGGGTCGTTGAAGGCGTCCCACACCCTCATTACCCCCAAGACGGTACCTATTAAAAGCGGCTCAATACCGATAAGGTCGGTACAGAAGTACATCAGCCAATTGGAAACTATATTGTAAGCCTGGTTTTGTCCCGCGACACCTATAGCGTACTCTACAAGTTCCTTGTTCTGAACTTCTCTGTCACTTTTAAAAGCGAAAAAATCTTTGACCTTTCTTTTGATGAAACCCATGCTCCCTCCGCATATATATTTCTACTATATCATAGGTTCGCGCACTATTCAATAGCGAATCTTAATTCTTTTACGGACAACTTTTTTTCTTTTCATCCGCTTATAAAAAAGCCCCGTCGCACGGACGGGGCGAACGGTGCTATTCCATTTCGTCCAAGGTTTTTTCGTAGCCTTTGACGAAATTATCGAAAAAATAGTCGACTTCCGGAAGTCCCATATCGCGTATGGCTTTCAGCGTAGCGTTTTTGGCTTTCAGGAATTCCTTGTTTCCGTATTTCAGCTCCTCGACGCACTTCAGGTAAGCGGCTATCTTATCCGCCGCCTTTACCAAAGTGTAATTCACGCCTTTACCGGATACTACTAACGGTTCGTAGCTTTTTCTGAATGCCTCCGGAAGCGTAGAAAGCAGCCGGGCTTCGGCAATTCCTTCAATGTTCTTATAAGCATTGCGTATATCATCGTTATAATACTTTATCGGCGTCGGCAGATCGCCGGTTATAACCTCGGCAGATTCGTGGAAGACGGCTATGGCGGCGCATCTGTCCGGATCGGCGTCCCCTGCAAACACTACGTTGTTGATGACGCCCAACGCATGAGCTATCATCGCCACGCCGGCGGAATGCTCCATGACGTTTTCTTTTACGGTGGAATGCATCAGCGACCAGCGCTCGATGTATTTCATCCTGTTCAGATAAGCAAAAAAATCGTACGACATTTCAGTTTAAGACATTTTGACCAGGATCTTCAGCAGGCAGTCCATTGCTTCGTCGGCTATATCGGCGGTTTGGTTCATGTGCCTGTAAATTTCACGATATTTGAATATAGACCTGAAATCGGCTGTGTCGAACAGCTTTTCGAGCGCCTGAACGGTCAGATCCCCTACCTTGTTTTCCATTCTCTTGACGTATATAGCTTCATCGCGCGCTATCGCTTCGTGGCGCTTTATGTTGGATACAGCCAGAATGATATGTTCGCTCATCTCGCTTAACGCGGTAGTTATCTCGGTCATCTCCGCATTGGGCGTGACTTTAAACAGACGTATTTCGTCCACAGACGTCTTTGCATAGTCCAATACTTCGTCAAGCTTAGCGGATAATTTAAACAAGTCCTCCCTGTCGAACGGAGTAATAAACGTCTTGTTCATGTCGTCGACAAGGACGCGGCGCACCATATCGCCTTCGTCTTCGGCTTTCACTACCGCGTCGGCAATAGCCTCGTCGTGGGTAATGCAATATTCGTTTAAAAGCCTGATTCCTTTATTGATAAATTCGGCTTGCTTTGTCAGCAATTCGAAAAAATCGGGCTCCTTATGCTTTTTTAGTTTGTCGAAAAATTTCATAGCCTTATTACCTCCGTTATTACTATGACTATACTCCGAAAATAACTTTCCCGACCAGCAAATACAACAGAGCGCCGATGCCTGCCGAACAAGGTAAAGTCAATATCCAGCTGATAAGTATCCGTATCGCCGTATTCCAATGCACGCCGTTCACGCGCTCCGCCGCGCCTACGCCCATTATCGAGGACGACATTATCTGTCCCGTACTTAACGATATACCTAACGACGTCGCAGTCAGCATGACTACGCTGGTAGTGAACTGTGCGACTACGGAATGAACGGGCTCCAATTTATATATTTTACGACCCACCGTATTGATGACTCTGTAACCGCCCAGCAGCAATCCGAACGTAAGCGCGGCGGCTACAGAGACAGGTATCCATATAGGAACGCTTTCGGAATTGAACGCCGTCAGTCCAACCGCTCCGACCAAAAAGAAAATACCCATGGACTTTTGGGCGTTATTGCTGCTGAAGGCGCTTGCCAGAATGACCAGGTTTATCCTCTGTAACAGCAACATTATCCTGTTCAGTCCGCGGTTCATGCTCTTTGCCAGCGACCGTACAAGCTTCATCAATAAAAAGCCCAATATCAATCCGATGACGGGAGCCAGCACTATCATCAACACTACGTTGACCAGGACGTACCCCGTCCATTGAACGGCGCCGAAGCCGAACGCAGCTATTCCGGAGCCTATTATGCCGCCCAGAAGCGTATGCGAAGTGCTGTTCGGGATCTTAAGCCAAAAAGTTATGCAGCCCCAGATAATAGCCCCGACAAGTCCTCCGAACACGAACGAAAACGCCTTTTTTTCGTCGATACCGGCAAAAAACGAGTTGTCGATAAGTTTACCGCTGATATTGTCGGCAACGGACAGCATACCGAGTACGAAAACCAATATGGGCACTACGAAGTTGATGAACGCCGCCAAAAAGATTGCGGTGCGCGGTTGCACGGCGCGCGTAACGACAGTGGTGGCGATGGCGTTTGAGCCGTCGTTAATCCCCATGTAAAACGAATATGCGAGTACAAATAAAAACAGTACGATTGCGTATGCGCCCATTTCCTGTCTGCCGTCCTATGTTATATATAATATAATCCTACGCGCACGTAGATATGTGGGGATTTTATATTACTACATTATTTTGCTTTTTGCAAGGCGAATTCGGATTTTTATTGAAAATATTTACTCTTGCAATAAAACCGCAAAGTTTATTGTGTTTTTACCCTTTTTAATTCCAACAGGTAATGCTATAATGGTTATAATGTAATTCGGAAAGGAAGCTATATATGAACATGACCGGTAAAAAGAAAACCGTTATCGCTGTTGCAGCCGTTCTGACCGCAGTCGTAGTCGTCGGCGCAGTCCTGTTGGGAGTATGGCTGGGAACGCGGGTGGACGCCCTGGAACTTACGGGAATGGAGACCTATTATCCCCCTGAATCCGCCTTCGTCACAGTCGAAAAAGGCGAGTATTACCTCGGGCACCCCGACCTTGTGTATTTTAAGGATAAGCTTATAGTCGCATATCCCCTCGGGCACGGGAAGGGCGAAATTGCCATGAAAACTTCCTCCGACCTCGGAAAAAGCTGGGTCGACGTCCCCGAAGACAGCCTCCCCGAAAACTTCAAAGACTCCCAGGAAACCCCTACTTTATATAAATTGGAGTTCACGGACGGCTCCGAAAAAGTGCTTTTGGTGTCGGGGTGCCCCTCCTGGGCGGATGACGACGAATATTACGCAAACGGCTTCAATTACTCCCTTTCCGACGACGGAGTGACCTTCACTCCCTTCAAAAACGAATACGGGATAGCATGGGCAAACTCAATGCCGCGTGAGGGAGATCCCGTTTATGACGACTACCCGGAAGACGAGCTTCCGAACTTCGGCTCCGACGGCAAAGTACTCCCCTACGACGTCATTGTCGCGATGAGTTCGCTGACCCGCCTTAAAGACGAAAACGGTAACTACATCGACAAGTGGATGGGCACCTTCCACGACTACGACTTTTATAACTACGTCTCATACCTCACGTTCGAAAACGGCGAGGCGGTGTGGTCGGCTCCGAAAAAATTCCTCTCCTCCCAGCGCCTGACCGAAGACAAAGCCAATCTTTGCGAAATCGAAATCTTCCGCGCTCCCACTGACGAACTGATACTTTTGGGGAGAAGCAATTCAAGAGAAATGAACTCCGTTATCTCCGTTTCAAAGGACGAAGGAAAGAGTTGGAGCGCTTTGAAAGAATTGCCCTATTCGCTGACGGGTGACCGCCACAAGGCGGAATACGACCCCGAATCCGGGAAAATGCTGGTGTCGTTCAGGCTCTACCTTCCCGGCGTCAAGCCGCACGCTCTCAGCACCCGCACCGAAACGGGCGGCTATTGGGTGGCATGGGTGGGTACCCCCGACATGCTTATCGATTACGCCCTCAATCCCTCCCGGGACAAATCCGAACCGCTTGGCGACAAGCTCGCCGTGCTCGGCAAAACCAACGACGGGTTGTCCGACTGCGGATACTCCGGAGTACAGATAGTGGACGGATCGGCGATATTGGTTTCCTACGGAAAATTCGATAAATCCGCCAAAAACCCCTATATCCTCTCCGTCACCCTTGACATGTCCGAAATTTAACCGACAGACGCTTCCCGTTTGAAATTAAACGCCATAGCGGCAGACCGATAAAAAAGCCCCTCTTAAAAGGGGCTTTTTTGTATCCTAAGCAACAAATTCCGACTATTTCAGCAATCTTTCGGCATTCAGACAGAAAATCTTTTCGAGAGAGTCCTCGGGAATACCCCACGAATTGAGGTTTACAATTTCCTTTCCGGCGTCGCTCCACGGAGAATCGGTTCCGAATAATATTTTGTCGTCGCCGTGCGCCGAGAGAATGCTCATGAAACGCTCACGCCCGTAGTACTCGGTACCCATCGAGGTGTCGAAAAAGATATCTTCTCCGACGAGTTCGTCCTCGACTTCCTGCCATTGCTGCTGCCCGCCGAGATGCGCCGCTATTACGGTGCCGCCGCGAAGCTCCTTTAAGATATGTTTGAACATCTTCGGACGGGATTTGAAGGGCTCCTTTCCTATCGGATCGTAGCCTGCATGGAATAAAAGGATCAACCCTTTATTGAGAGCATAATCGTAAAGCGGGAGCATCTTGGGGTCGTCCACCACAAAATTCTGGTATTCGGGGTGGAGTTTTATGCCTTTGTAGCCGAGTCTCACCGCTTCATCGACGTTTTGGCGCCAGTTTTCATCGGGAAAAAGTCCCGCGAACGGTACCACCCTGTCGGAAGCTATCGCTTGCCCCCATTCGAGATTTTTTTGGCTGTGGGAAGGCTTTGTCGCAACCGGCATGACGACCGAGACGTCTATTCCGAAGCCGTCCATCGCTCCGATGAGCCCTTTTAACGTAAAGTCATGAACCGGGACATACTCGCCCTTGGCGTTCTTTTTCAACGTCTCCATCGCTCTTTCGGCGAGCATATCCGGGAAAATATGTGTGTGGAAATCGATTATTTTCATATATCACCTACGGCATACGATTATACTCCTGCCGTGATGAATTTGCAAACGATGGAAAGAAATTTTATTTCAGAAGGCGGCTCTTTTCTTTATAGTCCGGCGCGTAGCGGGAAAGCGTCTTTAAAAATAAAGCTCCGTGATCGGGATAACGGATATGTATCAATTCGTGTAAGAGCAAAAACTCTATAAGTTCCTCGGGTTTTTCGGCAACTTTTCCGTTTATCCGCATGACCCGAGTTGCAGGGCAGATGTTCCCCCAATATGACTTTGCGTCGGTAATTATAACTTTGGAAGCTCTGAGCCCCGTCTTTTCCTCGAGCCCCGGGAGCAGTTTTATTATGAGCGACGCCAGCTCCTTTACGAGAAGTTCCTTTACGTCGGGAAGATAACACGCGGGAAGAGCCGTGCCGCGTTCGCCGTCGGAATGCCCCTCCCGGACGGGAAGCAGCACTTCGCGCCCCTCCAGGCGGCACTCACTTTCGTAAACGGAGACGCGATAGCTGTATTTTTCTCCCGAAAAGAGCACTTCCGAGCCTCCGCGAAGCACCCCTCTTTCGGGTTTGAAACGACTTAAGCCGAGCGCCTTTAAAACCCGTTCCCGCCCAAAAAACTCCTCGATGTCCTTCATCGTTACCTTACTTCCGTAACGGAGAGTGAAACCGTCAAGGTTATAACTTAACGACATTTTTTGAGGCGATTTTCCGCTGCGTCCCCGCTTTAATGCAATTTTTTGACCTTTGACCGTGATCTCGGATGGAATTTTTTCCATGAAGCGCCCCCGTTATTCCGGCTCCGTCATGAGAAACCTGTCGAGGTCGACGTTGCCGTCCGGGGTAAATTCCACTCCTTCTTCCTCGAGAAGCCTGCGTTGCACTTCTGCCCCGCCGAAGGCGAACGCGGGAGCCACCCGCCCCATTCGGTTGACCACTCTGTGACAGGGAATGACTCCGGGCTCGGGATTAAAGTGGAGCGCGTAGCCCACCGCCCTCGAAGCGCGCGGAGAACCGGTCAGCGCCGCCACCTGTCCGTAAGTTGCAACTTTCCCCTTCGGAATGCGTCTGACTACCTCGTAAACCTTATCGTAATAGGACATTTTACTCCTCTTTTTTGAATATTTCGACGATGAATTCCAGCGTCACCTCGATGGGCTCGCCCTTTATCGCCTCCCGCCGCGCCTTGGAACTTCTGACGCCGTACGGAGTCATTCCGATAAGCGCCTCCGAAAGCTCCCCTTCCGCCCGGAACACATCTCTTACGCTCTCCGACGAAAGGCGGGTAAATCCTTTAACGGTTGAGCCCGTCTCGTTTTCGCGCACCTCGTCATAAAGCTTACGCCTCAATTCAATGAGATGTTCACGCCCGGGCGTCACCCTTATAAACCGTCCGCCGGCAGCCAATACACGGGAAAACTCCTCGGGAAAGATCGTCGTGAAGACCGCCGAAAGCCAATCGACGGAACCGCTTGCGACAGGAAGTTTAGCGCTGTTTGCGACCGCAAAACCGACATCTTTATACCTTTTTGCGGCATGTTTTATGGCAAATTTCGATAGATCGGTACCGTAAAATTCCGCATTCGGAAAAGCCGCTTTAAGCTGCCCGGGGAGGGAGCCGTCCGCCGTTCCCACATCGAGAAAGCGCCCCGAGATATCTTCTCGGGCGATGCGGTCGCAGAGCTTTCGGTAGTATCCCGCGTCCATTATCTTCTCCCTGGCAGCAACCGCAAAATCGCCGTCTCCGCCGCCCGTCCTGTGGCTTCCTGCCACCAGATTGACATACCCCGCCGAGGAAACGTCGTAGCAATGACCCTCTTCGCAACAAAGAGAGCCGCCGTTTAAATATAATTTTTTGCCGCATTTGGGGCAGATATACACTGCAAATTTTTCCATTTTGTGTCAGCTTCGGGCTTTTGAATTCCGACCCCGGCTCAGCCGGGGTCGGGCGCTTTTACCGATATGTCCAGGACGCCTTCGGACGCTATTCGGGCTTCACGGTGCTTGCCGCTATTACGAATTGCAAAAACTCGATACGCGCCTCTATCCCGAGCGCGCCGTCCTCGTCTTCCGAAAGCGTTCCGACGATATAAGGCTGACCGCCTTCACCCGCCTTACCGGTATAAATTGCGACATAATCGGTGTTGGTGACGTCGGAATGGAGCTCTTCCATATAATAGGTTCCTTCGTAGACTATCCCGAGCGGATCGGTAAATTTGATTCCCGAGGGAAGCGAATCGGGAAGCATCCCCGTTTCGTTAAGCTCTTCGAGGAAGGGTTTCAGCGCCTCCTGCGTCCAATCGACGCCGACGATCTCCAATCCCAAAGCGCCTTTCAATAACCCGAGCGATCCCACCCAGTCGCCGAGAGTAAATCCCGGGAAGAGTTCGACTGCGTATTGGTCGACGAGCCCGTCCTGAACGTTGAAATCGGGAAGCCCGCCGTCTCCGAGCGCGAGAGAGAGAATCAGCGGGATAAGTTCGGCTATGCCGTCGGCAAGGTAGAACTGCATCCGCATAGTTCCGTCGGGGTAGAATATCAATTTCGACTCCTCCCTGTTGAACAGTTCGATGCCGTCCAGAATCGGTAGATCGCCTGCTAATACACTCAGAATATCGAATATCTCCATGTTCCAGACTTCACAACCGTCTGTCAGATAAAATTCGGTTTGGGTATCGAAATGCCATTTTGTGGGATCCGGTTCGGGCTCTCTTACGTAATCCGGCATCAACCCGTCGGTCAATTCGAAGTACTTTTCGGAGATCCCCTCAAATCCCTCAGCCTCGGTCAGCGCGACAAAAGCCTCCTTAGCGATATCGGGGTAAGCGCGCTCAATCTCACCGAGCTTTAAACGCCTGTAATTACCTTCGGCGTCCTCTCCGCCAAGTCCCAATTCCTCGAGCTTATCCTGTATGGCGCAGGCGATGACGGCGTGACCTTTGTTGGAGGGGTGCACTCCGTCCGAATAAAACAGTTCTTTATTGCGTTCGATGTCTTCCCGATAGATTTCTTCGAAGTAAGCCGCGACGTCGACCACTTCTATCTTCCCGGGGTGACTTTCGGCATAGTCGAAGATTACGCCGTTCAGTTCTCCCAGAAGTTCGTTTGTCGACTCTCTGACACCTGCGTCGTCAAAACCGTATTCCTTCTTCATGTAATCGACGACGTCCTGTCCGATTATCCTGCTCCCCGGGTACATCGGATTGTAGACGGTACTGACTAAAATGACGGCTTTCGGGTTGACCTTCGATATGTAATCGATGATCCCGGTAAAATTCCTCGAAGCCTCGTCGAGAATACCCAATAACCTTGCATAGTCGTAAACGTCCGGGTCCTTCGTCGGGTAATATTTCACCAGCGAACTGAGATAGCTTTGCAGGAGGTCGTTTCCCAATATGGATATGTGTATGATGTCCGAAGTCTTCAGAATGGTCGAGTTCATCGAAGCGCCGTTGTCGGCTCGTCGGATAAATTCCAGCATCGCTCCGGTCTTATGTCCGGACACCGAACGGTTATAGTACTTGAAGCCGTTGGCTTGCCCGACTATAGCGTAATAGCAATTGCTTTCGCGCTCGTTTATCGGCGAAGCTCCGAGCACGCCCTCGGCTATCGAGTCCCCCCAAAAGCTTATTATGGTCTGCTCTTCGGCGTTCGTTTGCGGCTCGTCCTCTATAATGTAAGGGGCGGCGACAACGACGCCCGCAGTCACGACTACCGCAAGCACCGCTAAAACGGCTATTACTTTTCTTAAACTCATATTGCCCTCCGAAATATTCGTTGATTAAAGTATATCACGTGCGTATTAAAATTGCAACAGCCGATTAAGTCCGATAGTTCTTGACCCCCGCCGACTCCCCGCTGTATAATTGTAGTATGTACAAAATCTACCTGAAAAAAGGCGAGGAACGCCGCATAAAAAAAGGTCACCCCTGGGTGTACGCCAACGAAGTTTCCTCAATAGAAGGCAAAGCCCCCAACGGTTCCCTGGGAGAAGTATACGACTTTAACGGGAACTTTTTGGGGAAGGGTTACGTCAATCGTCTTTCGAAAATTTTGGTAAGGTTATTTATTTACGACATTGAAGTTTCGGATACCGAAGAGCTGTTTTCGGAACGCCTTATCAAGGCAAACGCCCTTCGAGAGCAACTCGGTCTCGGCGAGGCGTACCGGATGGTATTTTCGGAATCCGACCTTCTTCCGGGGCTCATAATAGACCGCTACGCCGACGTTTTCGTTATGGAGATCCTCTCCCTCGGAATGCGGCTTCAACGCGACAAAATCGTCTCGGCTCTTCTCGGAAATTTCTCCCCCGCAGCCATTTACGAGCGCTCCGACTCCCCCGTCCTCAGAAAAGAAGGTATGGAAAGTTTTTCGGGGGTGATCTACGGGAAGCTCCCCGAGCGCGTCACCGTTAACGAAAACGGCATAAAGCTCGGCATTGACGTCGTAAACGGGCAAAAAACGGGCTATTACCTCGACCAGAAGGAAAACCGGCTGGCACTCAGGCGCTACGCGCGCGGCAAAAAAGTGCTGGACTGCTTTTCGAACGTCGGAGGTTTTTCCTTAAACGCCGCACTTACCGCCGATGTCGTCAAAGCCGTCGATATTTCCGAGCAGGCACTGAACGAATTGCGGAAAAATGCCGCTTTGAACGGCATCGAAAACATAGTTACCGAGCGCGGAGATGTCTTCGAATACCTCAGAAGCGCCAAGTCGCGCGGAGAAAGTTACGGGCTTATCGTCTTGGATCCGCCCGCCTTCTGCAAGTCGGCTGCCGAAGTCCCCGGCGCCGTAAAAGGCTACCGCGACATCAACATTGCCGCCATGAAACTTCTTGACGACGGCGGCATCCTGTGCACTGCTTCCTGTTCGCACTACATGACCCCGACGCTCTTTGAACGGGTGATTTCGGAGGCGGCTTCAGGCTCAGGTAAACGCGTGCGTATACTCGAAAAGCGCATGCAGTCCCCCGACCATCCCGCCGAACTTTCCGTCCCCGAAAGCGAGTACCTTAAATTCTATGTGCTGGCAGTCGACAGGAGAAAGTAGCGCCCGTTTCGGTAAGCTTTTGCCCCAAGTTTCCGATATCCGCCTCAAAATTTCCGATATGCGCTCCGCAATTTCCGATATGCGTCGCATATAAAAAATTCCACCCGCAAGGCGGGTGGTTTATTATAATCGGGTACGACCCTCGGCTAAAAGACTTTACTTATCTGTTCTGCGCAGCCAAAATACTTTTAGCGTATTTTTTGGCAGTTTCGGAAAAAGCGGCTTCTATGCCTCTTGGTCGGCTGCCGCGGCTTCGGCTGCCTCGGCGCTTTCCGCTTTGACCGCGTCCGAAGCGGCTTTTCCTGCATACTTCTTTTCGAGGTTGTCCAACACCTTCACCGAAATCGCATAACAATCGGCAAGACATTCCGCGTTCAGATTGGTGTATGTATCCTTTCTGGTGTGGTAGTAGTCCTCCAAAACGTGATTCAGCGCCGTAATACCCGTCGTCTTGAAGCCCGCCTTTGCGAACGCCGCGGCGTCCGTCGCTCCGCCCAGCGGAGGTACCCACGTCTTGTTGCAGGCGATATCCAGTTCCTTAGCCGCCGCCATGAAGGCGTCGCCTACTTCTTTGTCGGTCTTGACGGTACCGTTCAGATCGCGGTAGTTTACTCCGAGGAATTTCTTGTCGTGAATGGTATCGTAAGATATTATCCAGGTGGGAACGTCCTTGTAATCGTCCTTGTGCGCCGCCGCCCAAGCCATGGAGCCACGGAGCCCCGCCTCTTCGGAGCCCGAAAGTATGACGCCGACTTCGACGTTTTCGGGTTCGTATCCGGCGTCTTTCATCGCTTTCAGAATGGATATTCCCATATAGCAGCCGGTAAGGTTGTCGTTGGCGCCGTCGACTATCGTCTTTTCGTCCCACATGAAATACAGCCCTATCGTTATCGGTACGAATACGAATCCTGCGACTCCCGCCCAGAACAATCCGCCGTAAATATCGGGGGTGGCGACTCCGACGCCGCCTTCCATAATGACTGCCGCGGCTATACAGATAGCCAGATTGAACAATCCGCCTATAACCGTGAACAATATGTGCATTTCATATACGAAACCGCCGAATTTTTCGTTGACCGGCCAATTCCACGCCGCGTCCTGATGCCCGTTGTAAAATATCCTGGCTTTTACTTCGCCCGTGCATTTTTTAATGGCGGTGACGTTGGTCCCCGTTTTTTCCGGGAAGAATTTATCGACGAATTTCTTATAGAAAATAAACTGCATTACCATGATCACGAATCCCAACGTGACCAATACGGCGCCGGCTACCGGAACGAACCAGAACAGCAGATACCCTGCCAGCGAAAAGGTCAAAGTAAAATACAGCCAGCCCAAAAAAGAACCGGGATTTTCTTTGAACGTTTCGATGAACGTCGTTTCGCAACCGCACTTCTCCCTCAAAACCCCTTCCATGTATTCGGAAGCCGCTCTTTCGCCCTCCGAACCGGGGCCGCGCTTGGGCAGATTCTTGCAGATATGGGTGATTTCGTCAACCATAAACTGTGCGCTGTCCGCTTTCTTTTCAATCAACGCGTCATATTTGGACATTTCTCTCCTCCATGCCGAAATAAGGATATACCTTACTTAAATATTTTTGACATTATACCACAATCCGATATTTTTGTAAAGGGGTGGACGCTAACCCGCGTTTTCCTCTTTTTCCTTTATTTTACCAGGATATGTCAGCACCCTTTTCAAAGCAGGCAGCAGCGGTTCGTAACCGAATAATCTGTCCAAGCCTTTACCTATCACCGTTATCACCGGAGCGTTCACAAGCGTCATAAATATCGTCCCCGCCCCCAACGAGTGATAGGCTTTCTTGTAAATTTCCGACCAGTCGAATGCCGTCGGGTCAAACAGCGAAAAGGCGAGCACCGCCGTTATCAGAAGCTGGACAAGGTCGTAGACGAGTTTGGTCTTTTCCACCCTGAAGGAGTAGCGCTTTGCCACCTCCGCCACGACAAGCTCATAAACTTCGAGAGGAAGATATGTCCTGAAAAAGCACGCCACTCCGACCGCCGTCGTCAATGTGCCCGCCACCATAAGGATCCATTTCAGATAAACTTCCTCTGCAGTCTGCCCGAGCGCCATCAGCCACATGTCGAGGACGTATCCGTATATAACCGCCACCAAAAAAGCAAGAAGATACCGCCAGTCGAATCTCCTTACGATAACGCACATCACTAGGAGCACTACGCCCTGCCAGATGTACTCCGTGACGCCGACGGTAAGCCACGGAAGCTTTGCCGCCAGCGCCTCCTGGACTATGAAGGCGGGAGCAGCTATCATGGATACCCCGAGGTCGGCTTTCGACGAGAGCGCCACCCCTAGCGACACAAGGAAAATTCCGAGCACCCACATCGCTTCGCTCCAGCGCTGCCCCAGAAGCGGTTTAATTTGTTTAGGTTCCCTATTCGACATTTTCGGATACCTTTTTCATCTTATGCGCAACAAGTTCCGTCACAAATATCGTCAACGCGACGATGACTAAAAGAAGATATGCCATAAACTCGTAACCCACCTTTCCCGCAAGGAAGCCGAAGGAAAGCTGCACCGCGAATCCTACTATATACGCGCCGCCCATGTGGTAGCCGGTGATCTCTGCTGCGGAGTCGGTTCCGAAGCGGGCGGGCACGGTATGCAACACCGACGGAAAAATCGGGCCCATGCCTACGCCTATCACCGCAAGCGCTGCGTACGCTCCCCATATTCCCGCGGGAATCGCTAAGAGGACGACGCCGGGGATGGCGACGACAAGTCCCGCTCTTATCAGAGCTTTGTCGCTAAGTTTTATCGCGAGTATGCCCGCAATCAGTCTTCCCAGCATCAATCCGCCGTAAAAAGCCGTCGAACCGAGCGCCGCTTTGTCCTCCGGAATGTGCCTTGCGTTGACGAGGTAACTCGCTCCCCATGTGCCGACGGTAAACTCCGCCGCACAATAGAGTCCCAAAGAAAATATGCTGAGCAACACTCCTTTTGACCGCAAAATTTCTTTAACCTTGCGTTTTACCTTCTTTTTTATCTCCGCCGTCGAATCGGAAGCGAACTTCTTCCACATCGGGAAACTTGCCGCAACCACCGCAAAAATAGCAAATTGTATCGATGCAAGCACGATATAGCCCTTCTGCCAATCGCCTTTTCCGATGAATACCGACATGATTATCGGCGACAGCATCACCCCTACTCCCCAGAAGCAGTGGAGAAGGTTCATGTGCGTGGCGCCGTAATGCTCGGAAACGAAGGTGTTCAACCCCGTGTCGATGGCGCCCGAACCCAGCCCCATGACGACGGAAATCGCAAGCATCTGCCAAAACGCCGTCGTGAAAGAAATCAACAGCAGTCCGACGGCGGTCAAAGCCACCGAAACAGCCGTTACGGCATAAGTTCCGAATTTGTTTATCAGCCGTCCCGCAAAAAAACCTGCCAGCGCGCCTGCGGCGCCCGTCAGCATGGTGTACAGCGAACCCAAAGAGCCCGACACCCCGAAGTCCAGCTGCGCCACCGGCCAGACGGCACCGAAGACGGAATCGGGAAGTCCCAAAGATATAAAGGTAAGATAGATAACGGCAAGTAATAAATATATCATAATCCGAATTTTTCCTCCGGGCGACGCCGCTCGCGTTCCGCGCGCCGAACCGAACGGAATAATAATATAATTTTTTGGCAGGAAATGCAACCGAAAAGAAGCCTCACTCTTGCTAAATTACCTTTGCCGTGATATAATGAAACTAATTCGGAGGTGATTATGTCGAAAAATTCAAAAAATACTGAAAACAGTCTGAAAAAAGACAAATCCGTCAAATGTGACAGCCTGGCGAAACGCATCGCAAGAACGCTGTTTGCGGCGGTGCTTTTATATGTCCTCGTCACCCTCTTATTTACCGTTGGCGACCTGACGCACATGATAGGTCAGAACAAAAGTTCGCGCGCCATAGAATACGGCGAGACGCGCTACGAGGAGCTGGTTTCCGGCGGCGCTCCGCAATTTTACTACGTGTATACCTCCGAAGAAATGGCTGAAAATCCCGATCTGAAAGAGGTAAGGCTCTACTACTTCCCCGCGCCTTCCGGCGAGGCGGAAAAGTTCGCCGTGGTGCTCCCGGGAGGCGGATACTTTGAATGCGACACCGGTAAAGTAGCTTTCCCGACGGCGGCAAAACTTAACGAATTGGGATACTCGGCATTCGTTTTAGGGTACCGATACGGCATGATGGCAAAAGACGGCGCTCCCTACGCTCCCATCGAGGATCTGGGAAGAGCTATACAATACATCTTCTCCCACGCGGGGAGCGGCGAAGGTAAATTTTTCAATGTCGACACCGACGGATACGCCGTCTACGGCTTCTCCGCCGGCGGCAATCTTGCGGGATTGTTCGCCTCCGATTCGTTGGGTTACAGCCGCTACGCAGTACCGAAGCCCGAAGCAATCACCCTCATCTACCCGTGGATCAACCCGAACGGACAAATAGAGCTTACCGGGAATCCCTGGCAGGAAGCGGTGCAAGGCGTATCGCAGCTTATCGGCAACTTCTTTATGTTTGGCACGCTCTCTCCCACCGACACTCAGAAACAAGCCATATGCGTGCAAAACCACGTCACCCCTGACTACCCGAAAACTTATATCGTCCACGGCGACAACGACTTTGTCGTTCCGATGGAATCAAACTCCATGGAAATGGTAAAGGTTCTGCAGCTAAACGGTGTCCCGAACGTATTGCAGATTGCCGAAGGCGCCAACCACGGTTTCGGTTTAGGTCTCGGGACTTCCGCCGAAGGCTGGGTAGAAAAGTCGGTTGCCTTCTGGCTTTCGTAGCCGAAAATACCTTGAACGGCGTTAGGTATAAACCGTTTAATAATTAAATAGTTATTTATCCTTACATAATACCCGCCCTCCGAGGCGGGTTTTATTTTGCGATTTTTTAAAAATTTCCGATGTAAGAAAATTGTAAGAATTTTTTCATTCCGTTGAAAGAAACGTGTGCTTTAATTGAATTGTAAACAGGAGGTACACAATGTATACGATAGCTTTGACGGGCGCCAGCGGCGCGATGGGCGAACAGACATTGAGAGAGCTGATGAGCTCCGACAAGGGTTATAAGGTCAAAATTTTACTCTTGAACGACCCCGAAAACAACGCTTTTAAACGTAAAGCAAAAAAACTGTACGGCGACAGACTGACTGTCGTTACCGGCGACTTGGTA
>CALVTP010000038.1 GCA_944362765.1 uncultured Clostridia bacterium
CCTTCGTCCAAATACAGTTCGAACTTGCCGTTGCCGCGATAAATTTTTATATCCAAAGGCTTTAACATATCGATCGAATTGTCGTCAGCATTGCGGTATAACGGTAATATAGTTCCAGGCTTTGCAAATACGGGAATATACTTCAGATCCCTATATATAGTATACTTGCCTTGCTTATAAATTCTCCCTGTAAAGATATCCGTATATCTTTCTTCGGGAACCCATAATTCGGTTTTCGCCATTAACGTTTTTTTGCAAAGCTTTTCTGTTACGGGCGCCACCACCAAGCCGTTACCAAAGGTATATTGGTTCTTTACGCGGTACGCTTCAGAAACGTTGAAAGAATAATACATGGGCTCTATCAAAGCTTTGCAATCTCTGTATGTCAGATAGTTCATGGAATACAAATAAGGTATCAGCCGATGCCTGAATCTCAGATATTCGTCGGCTATACTACGCGCCGATTCGGAATACTTCCAAGGCTCTTTGCCCATAAACTCGCGGGCAGTGGAATGCAGCCTCATGATCGGGCTGAAAACGCCGAATTGCAGCCACCTGATATATAAGTCGTCGGACTTATAGCCCATGTGATGTCCGCCTATATCGTGGCTCCACCAAGTATATCCGATGTTTGTCGCCGACGCAGTCATATAAGGTTGAAATTTCAGCGTTGAAAAAGTCATGGCTGTATCGCCGCTGAACCCCAGGGGATAGCGGTGCGAACCCGCCTCGGCGTACCTTGAAAGTATCAGCGGGCGCTTGCCTTCACTCGCCATGTCCAGAATATGCAGGTGATTCAATGCCCAGAGCGGATCGAGACCGGGAACATCGGAAAGCTTCCCCTGCTGCCAGTCTATCCACCAGAATCTGACGCCGGCGTTTTCGTAGGGACGAAGAGCGATATCGAAGTAAGCTTCGATAAACTTCTTGTTTTTCAGCGAAAATCCGATCGTTTCCTTCTTTTCGGGATCACGATTCAGATATTTACAAAATGCTTCGTAACAGTCTTCGTAAGGGCGGATACCTTGCGCAGGATGCAAATTTACCGTAACGGCATAATTGTTATCGTTTAGTTTCTTTAAAAACCCGTTAAAGTCGGGGAACAGGTCGGTATTCGGCGAAAATCCCGTCCAACCCGGGCTCCAAATATTGCCCAAAGCGCGAGCGATCGGGGAATCGTTCGAAAGGCGCACCATATCTGCCCCGAAGCGCTTTTTAACGTCGACCCAATGCCAATCCATATCGATGGTGGCAACGGTGAACGGTAGCTTTTCCTCCTTGAACCGCGCCATGAGATCGAGGTATTCCTTGTCGGAATAAGCGTGGTATCTCGACCACCAATTGCCGAAAGCAAATCTCGGTATCAGCGGAACTTTTCCTGTAAGTTTAAAAAAATCGCGAACGGCGCCCCGAAAATCGGAACCGTAGCAAAAGTAATATCTGTCGGAGCCTGAACGACGCTTAATAAAATCGTCCTCTTTCAGCAAAAGCGATTCGGAATCGTCCAAAACGGCGACGCCCGAGTTTGAAACAATGCTTCGCCCCAGCTTCGTGGCACCGTTTGTCTGATCCAAGGTGCGGCAGGTTCCCGGGAGAGTACGCCCGAATCTCGTGACCTTTTTTCCGTCTTTGAATGTAACGGAAGCTTTGTCGGAGGAATAATCGTAAACGAAAGTAACGGCGTCGGTTTTTATAACCGCCTTTTTCCCGTCGTCGGAAGCGGAAAATTCGGGATTATCGAAATTTCTGTACCATACCGACTGAGTCGGAAGAGAATTCGGTTCCCCTCTTTCCACCCTGAAAAGCCGATTGGTAAGAACAGAAATCCTTCCGCCCGGAACGTTGATGATGTTTTTTTCGTCGGTTGCCGACTCGGTAACAACGGAAAATCTTTTCATAGCGCCCTCCCTGTAAGCTTCTTCCTTCAAATAATATTATCGCATTGATTTTAATCCGATCAATCGAAATACTCGAACTCTATATCCATTATCCTGACGGTGTCGCCGTCCTTTATGCCTGCCTCTTTCAACGCTTTTATGACTCCTTTGTCCCTCAACGCGCGCTGAAACCACCTAAACGACTCGTGGTCGCTTAGCACCACTCTCCTCGACAGCTCCTCTATATATCCTCCGGTAACGACAAAAGCGTCATCGTCTTTATAAACGGAAAACGCGTTTTTGTCGGGGGAGGAGTACTCGAATTTTTCGAATTTAAGCCTCTCGGGTTTCGGCAGCGTCTTTAAAAGTTCGTAGATTTTCGAAACAACCTCGTTTATGCCGGCTTTTGTAGCGGCAGATACCAAATATGCCTCTTTTCCGATCGCCTCCGTAAACCGTTTTACGGCAGAATCGGTATCTGAAGTTATATCCGCTTTGTTAAGGATAACTATTTCGGGAAGCTTTGAAAGCGCTTTTGAATATCTTTCGAGCTCACTCCTTATGGTGAAATAGTCCTCGACCGGATCTCTTCCTTCCATACCGGAAATATCGACGACGTGCGCAATTAATCTCACTCTTTCGACATGTCTTAAAAAGCTGTGACCGAGTCCCATTCCTTCCGCGGCTCCCTCTATCAGCCCGGGGATATCCGCCATAAGGAATGCGTCGTCCGAAAATTTGACGACGCCGAGATTGGGATGAAGCGTAGTGAAATGGTAGCTCGCTATTTTCGGGCGCGCCGAAGATACAACCGACAATATCGTCGACTTTCCGACATTCGGAAATCCCACCAACCCGACATCGGCAATCGTTTTAAGCTCAAGTCGGATCTTCCTTTCCGTCGTCTTTTCTCCGGTCTCCGAAAAACCGGGCGCCTTTCGTACCGCAGTAGCAAACCTTGCGTTTCCTCTACCGCCTTTTCCGCCCTCCAAAATTTTGATTTTTTCTCCGTCGGCGAAGACATCCGCAAGAATCCCGCCTGATTCGGCGTCCTTTACGACAGTTCCGCACGGAACTTTTATGACAAGGTCTTCTCCCGATTTCCCGGTGCAGTTTTTGGCGGATCCCCTCTCGCCGTTTTCTGCGCGAAAGTGTTGGGTAAACCTGAACGGTGCCAGCGAATTCATCGAGGAATCGCCTTCAAACCAGACGCTTCCACCCCTGCCTCCGTCGCCGCCGTCGGGTCCTCCCGCGGGAACGTACTTTTCGCGGTGGAACGAGACGGCTCCGTCCCCGCCGTTACCTGCCTTCAAATAAATGGTGGCAATATCTATAAACATCAATTATTCTCCTTGAAAAAGCGGCAATAATCCTTCAAAGTGCAATTTTGACAATCGGGACGAAGCGCCTTGCAGATATATCTTCCATGAAAAATCAGCGTGTGGTGAACGGCGTTCCAATCCTCGGGAGGATACAGAGCCTTCAACTCGCTTTCGACTGCCTCAGGGGTCTTCCCGTCACTAAGATACAGTCTCCCGGACACTCTGAAAACGTGGGTATCGACAGGCATTGCGGGTTCGTTAAAAGCCACCGTCATCACGACGGAAGCCGTCTTTCTGCCGACTCCGGGAAGAGAAATGAGTTCTTCCATACTCCCGGGCACCTTCCCGCCGAAGCGTTCAACTATGCCCTTTGCGGCGCCGATGATGTTTAAAGCTTTATTATGGTAGAATCCGCAGGAATGTATGAGAGGTTCCAGCTCTTGCGGCGAAAGCGAAGCAAATTCCTCCGCGGTGTTGTAGTGCCGGAAAAGCTCCTTGGTGACTTCGTTTACCCGCTTATCGGTGCATTGTGCGCTCAGAATCACAGCCACCAACAGTTCGAACGGCGTCTTGAAATTCAATTCGCAGCCCGCGTCGGGATGCATTTTTTTGAGTTCGCCTAAAATAAATTGCGCCCTTTCCTTTTCCATACTTCGATTATACTATATCCCGGCGGAAAAAGGAAAAGATTTTTTAAAAATTAGTTATCTTCTTGCGATTTCCCGGACTGCTTTCAGCAGCGCATCGATATCGGAATCGGTGTTTCCCCAATCGACCGAGGCGCGGACGGCTCCCCGATTAAACGTCCCCAAGAATTTGTGCATCAGCGGAGCGCAGTGCAGCCCCGCGCGGACGGCAATCGAATACTCCGAATCCAACGTGTCCGCAACCGACGACGAGGAATGCTCTCCTACGTTAAACGATATGACGCCGTTCGGCGCTTTCGAATAGACCTCGACGCCTTCAATAGCGCTAAGTCCTTTTAAGAGGCGCTCGGAAAGGCGGACTGTCGCGGCACGGATTTTTTCTTTGTTTTTCATCGTCCAGACTATTCCTTCCGCAAGACCCGCAAAACCTTGGGCATTTTGCGTACCTGCCTCGAAGCCTTCCGGTATGTCTTTCGGCTGCAGAAGCGAAGCCGAAGAAGTACCTGTACCGCCCGCAATCAACGGAGTCAGTCTGACGCCATTTCTTACCGCCAAAAAGCCCGTTCCCTGCATACCGTGAAGCGCCTTATGTCCCGCTCCCGCCAGCATCGTAACTCCTTTGTAACTGCAATCGGTGTGTCCGAGCGACTGTGCGCCGTCCACCAAAAACGGTATCCCGAAACTTGAAAGAAGGTCACCTAAATCGTCTATCGGCTGAATTGTTCCCGTAACGTTTGACATTTCCTGAATGCAGACAAGAGAGGTTTTGCCGGTTAAATTCGATTTTAATAAATCTGTCGTTATGACGCCGTCCGCGGGCGAAAGATATCTGACCTTTACACCCTTTAATTTAAGCCTTTCTAGGGGACGCAATACGCTGTTATGTTCGAAAACGTCGGTCAGTACTTCGCCCGTGTATTCACCTCCGCACAGGGCAAGGTTCAGCGCTTCCGTACACGACTTTGTCAGAATTGCATTTTCAAACCCCGTCATCTCCGCTATCCTTCTTCTGCATTCTTCCACGCATTCGAGGGCATGAATGGAGGCTTTATGTCCCCCTCTTCCGGCGTTTGCGGAGTGCGACAGTTCCTCCGAGATTCTCCTTATTACCTTTTTGGGTTTGAATCTCGAAGTAGCGGCGGCGTCCAGATAGATACACTCTTTTCGGAAAAACATAATAGATTGTATTAACCGACTCCGGCTTATATACGAGGTTCACATGAATAATATCGCACCATTCCGTTCCAGAGGCGAAGCTTTGAAATTAAGCCGCGCGCTGAACGAAGAACATATAGCAAACATCATCGTAAACACCCCGAGAAAACTCGGCGTAAGCTGTGGTTTAAGCGTGGTATTCAACGAAAAATACGCAGAAACGGCACGACGGCTGATAAGCGAAAAAGGGCTGACGAGTTCGCTCGGAATTTTTCGATAACTAGGAAACGTGCCCGGACAAAGTCTTTATCACCTCGGCAAAAATGCGGGGAGAATATTCATATAAATATGGATCTTTCATGCGCTGAACGAGGCGAAGAGCGGGATCGGTATCGCTCAGTTCCTCCTTTGAATAACTTGGTTTCTGCGCAATGTACCCCGGGAATCTCGTGAACTTAAACAGAGCGTTGTCGGCTACCAGTCTGAGTGCAAGATACTTATCGCGCGTCACGCTTTCACGGTGCAATTTAAATTCATCGAAAACGCTTTTCAGGTAACCGAAAAATGCGCAATGGGGCACCGTTCTTTTGACGAATGAGTAAATGACATCGACAATCTCATCGTCCTCGGCAACAAATGCCGCAGAAAACGAGTATGCCAAAAAGGAAAGTTCATAGCGCACTCCCGCCTTGAAAAGCTCCTTAAACAGCGCCACTCCGTCGCGATAGCGTCCGATGGAATACAAACACCTTTCAAGCGCTCTTGAGAGTCTGTCCGGGAAGTATCCGGGCGCGGCTTCGGCTTTGGCTCTTTCTTTGAATTGATAAAGATAGAGATTGAACAACATCTCGTTACCGAGGTCGGAAAGCACCCTTAGAATTATGTCTGCGGCTTCGGAATAATAAAACTCCGAATACAGTCTGACGGCGGCTGCAAAAGCTTCGTCTGAGTTGCCTTCGAGGTATGAAGCTTTCATCCTGATCCCCAGTGCACGCGGCGCGATTGACGAATCTCTTCCGACAGAGCGGTAATAACGTTTGACGGCGGCGTAGTCGCCTTTGGAAAGCGCCCGCTGCATTTCGTCTATCAGTCCCTCTCCGCGGTAATCCTCGCCTTCCGAATCGTTATCGGGTTCGGGATGCAGAAAATAGTCGGCGTCGATACTCGGAAAAATTGCCGAAACGAGCTTATAAAAAGCTTCTCTTTCGTCCTTTTCGGGCATAACGATGCCGAAAGCTTCCAACGCGCACTGCTCGTCCGGCATTTGTCCGCTTAAAAGAAGTTCTCCGTAGATGGCAACAGCCTCGTCGTAAAGCTCGAATTCCGCAAGCAACAAGGCAAGCTCCGCCATACATTCGGGATTCCCGGGATAATCGCGATTTGCCAAGGTCATAACGTCCAACGCCTTCGCCGTCTCACCCTTTTCGTTAAATTCCGCCGCGTCGCCCAGGTAATCGGTCAGCTTCCTCTTGCGCGCGTCGATGATTTCAGCCATTTTTAAACAGAGCTTTGACGGCGGCTTCGTCAAAACGGTACTTCCTGCCGCAATAGTCGCATGAAACTTCTATGACTCCCTGCTCCGAAAGAATGTCTTCGCACTCTGTTTTCCCGAGCGAACGCACGATATTGACGATTTTCCCGTCACAATGACAGCCGTAACTGATGGGTTCCGCGGGGAAAATCTCCGCTTTCAGATGCCCGAAGTAGAAGTCGGCAATGTCCTCCATGCTCCTTTTTGTCATCAATTCGGACAGCGAAGTAAACGAACTCATGACATCTTCCAAAATAAAAATTATCTCTTCGTCGGCGTCGGGGAGCGCCTCTACTATGATACCGCCCGCCGCCATGACGCCGTCCTTTGTGATATATTCGGATAATGCGACGGCGGAATGTACTCCTTCGCTTTTCAACAGATATTCGCAATAATCATCGGCGATATTGCCGGATACCATTTTGGATCTACCGACATACGGTTCCTTCAATCCGAGGTCTTTTATGACGACGAAGTCCCCGGAAGAACCTACGGCTCCTTCGATATCGAAGCTGCCGTTCTTTAACGGAAGCTCCGCCCGAGGCTCTTCCACAAAGCCTTTTAAATCGCCCGAATCGGAGGCGATACAGATTTTTCCTACGGCTCCGCCACCGTCGATAACGAGGTTGAAGCTTTGGCTTTTGTCCTTCAGATTGGCGTTTATATAAGCGCCTACGGTCAGCGCACGCGCATAGCACGCAGCCGAAAGCGGGGACATATCATGTGTTTGGACGCCCTTTCGGGCGCCCTCCGTGACGTCTATCAGCGAGACGCGCGCTTTTTTATCAAAACAAACGCCTTTTATAATTCTGTCCATTATTTTTTCTTCTTATATTTGACGGGTTGGGTGGGTTTTACGTCCTTTTTCTTCTTTTCCTTGCGTTCCTTGCGGCTCTGTTCGGTCTTCAGGTTCTCGTACAGCGTCTGAAGGACATTCTCGGAGTTATGATCGGCATAGTTGGTCATAATAAGGAAAGTGAACGTCATCCCAAGCGCTATCAGCAGCATGCCGATAAGTATCGTAACTATCGGAGTATTGATTGCCAGAAGCGCATACGCTCCGAAGGCAAAAATTATCATGATATAAGTGGGTATCGGGAACAGGATCGTATACAAGACGGCATTTTTCAACTTTTGGGAAAGATTCAGCGTCTTGTGATAGGACACCACCTGCGGCGCGAGATTAAAGAATATCGGAGTGGTTATCAACAGAATAATAGCACCTATAAACAGCGCAAACCATTGACCGACATTGGCTCCGCCCGACCAGACGCCGTCGACAAATTCAAGTATCAGATTGACTCCGCCCGCAAAGAATATGCCGTAGCCCAAAAAGACTATGACCATCTCCTTCCAATATTTTTTGACGCCGCGGAAAAACTCGGTGGCTATTCTCGGGACGTCCATGCCCGTTTTTTTATCCTTTTTGGTGACAAAGCTTTCGCCCCAGATAAGCTTGGTGTCGATATAGATATGTCCTGCGGCGCCGAATCCCAGAATGCCTATTCCGAGTCCTGCGGCAAGGAAGACAAATCTGTAAACGTCCAGCATGTAGAGTCTCGCTTCGTTTATCGTGATTCCGGAGGAAAGCCCTATTCCGATGTCGGACATAAGATAAGGGATGTCCTCTCCGAGACCCGCGAGCATGTACCCGAGCCGCTCCGCTCCGAAAACGGAAATGACGACAATGACCGCCAGAATAGGCAGCGCAAAAATCAGCGTCAGCGCGTTAGCGGTCATCAAGCCGGAGGTGTTGGCTTTGTAGGTGTCGAAAAAGCGTTTGAATCTTCCGCCCGGATAGCCGCCCTTTTTCTCCTCCTGTCTCGCCTCCGGTGCGACGGAAAACGAGGAAAGCAATTTCAATTTAAATTGGCTTGTTTTTGTCTCTTTTTTGTTGTTTTGCTGTATTGCCATCGGGATCCTCTGAATAGCTTTTGAATAATTATAACCTATTCGCACCGCGAATGCAATTATAATTTAGTCGAATGTTCCGATTTAGTCCCGAGTACCCTTCTGTATCGTTTACTTAAATAAATATCTTTTACGTGAGAATATAATTATTGACTTTTCACGGAAAAATTGGTATATTCATTTTAAATAAAAGTGAAGAGGTATTTCTCTATGAAAAAGTACGTGATGGCAGTAGTCGGCGCCACCGGGATGGTGGGCTCCAAGTTTTTGAAAGTTTTAGAGGAAAGAAAACTTCCGGTATCGGAATATTATCTTTTTGCTTCCAAAAAATCCGCCGGCAAACAAATAGAGTTCATGGGCAAAACCCATACCGTTTTGGAACTCAACTCGGAAAACATAAAAGGTAAAGGGATACAGATAGCGCTGTTCTCCGCGGGCGGCTCAGTCTCCAAGGAATTCGCTCCCCAATTTGCCGCAATCGGCGCCACCGTCATTGATAATTCCAGCCAATGGCGGATGTGCGACGACGTGCCGCTGGTCGTTCCCGAAGTCAACGGCGAAGAGGCGTTGAAAAATCACGGTATCATCGCAAACCCGAATTGCTCCACAATTCAGGCGGTCGTGGCTCTGAAACCGTTAGATGACGCCTTCGGCATAAAGCGCGTCGTTTACTCCACCTATCAGGCTGTTTCCGGAGCGGGAGTCGCGGGATACAACGACCTTCGTGACGGCACGACGACGAAATTCCCCTACCCGATAAAGGGCAACGTCCTTCCGCATATAGACGTCTTCCTTCCGAACGGCTACACCAAGGAAGAGGAAAAGATGATAAAGGAAACGAGGAAGATCCTGAAAAAGCCCTCTCTCCGCGTTACTGCCACTACCGTCAGGGTACCCGTCTTCCACGGGCACTCGGAATCCGTCAATATCGAATTCGAACGCCCCTGCACCGTCGAGGGCATCAAAAAAGCATTGGCAGGAATGCCGGGCGTAGTCATCGTCGACGACCCCGAAAACCTCAAATATCCGATGCCTATTTATGCCGAAGACACCGACGAAGTCTATGTCGGAAGAATCCGACTCGACGACTCCGTGGAGTACGGCTGCAACCTCTGGGTAGTCGCCGACAATATAAGAAAGGGCGCCGCTACGAACGCCGTACAGATTGCCGAATATCTTATATCGAAAGACGCAATAAAATAAGGAGGTCAACATGTCTATATTTAAAGGAGCCGCAACGGCGCTTATCACTCCTTTTATCGATGACAAAGTCGATTTCAAGAGCCTTGAAACGCTTGTCGACAGACAGCTTGAAAACGGAATAGACGCGCTTGTCATCAACGGCACGACCGGCGAGCCTACGACAATGACCCATTTCGAACGCACCGCCGTCGCCGGAGCTGTCATCGAACATGTCAGAAAGCGCGTTCCCGTCATACTCGGCGCAGGTTCGAACAATACATATACCGCGATAGAGTACGCCAAGGAAAACGAGCAGCTCGGCGCCGATGCCGTCCTGACCGTTACCCCCTACTACAACAAATGTACGCAATCGGGGCTTGTGGCGCACTACAAAGCCATTGCCGACGCCGTAGACCTTCCTGTCATAATGTATAACGTTCCGGGAAGAACGGGTGTCAATATCGCCCCCGAAACCTGCCTGAAACTTAGCGGTTACCGCGGTATCGCGGCAATCAAGGAAGCGAGCGGCAATATCAACCAATACATGGCTTTACAACGGCTTGTAGCAGGTAAACTGGATATCTATTCGGGCGATGACGGACTTGTTTATCCGCTGCTTGCTCTGGGCGCTCAGGGCGTTATCTCGGTGGCGTCCAACGTAGTGCCGCAATATATGCACGACATGTGCCATAAATTTTTCGAAGGCGATTGGGAGGGCTCCCTTGAAATGCAGCAAAAAATCGAGCCCCTCGTCAAGGCGCTATTTGCCGAAGTCAACCCAATTCCCGTCAAGTGCGCATTGAAGTTGATGGGAATAATCCCCGACGACTATATGCGTCTCCCGCTTACCCGCTCCGAAAAGGTCGACGAGATGCGCCGCGCGCTGAACGACTTCGGTATCGAAACGGAGGCATAATATGCGTATAATTTTAACCGGTGCGGGCGGCACGATGGGAAAGACTACCGTAAATGCGTCAGCCTCGCACCCCGAATGTCGGATCGTGGCGGGGGTGGATAAGTTTGCCGATCCAAAGGCGTTTGACTTCCCCGTGTACACAGATATAGCCCTTGTCACGGAAGAAGCCGACTGCCTCATCGACTTTTCGGTAAAAGACGCCCTTCCCGGCATTCTTAAATTCATCACCGAAAGGAAGATTCCCGCCGTACTTTGCACAACGGGTTACGACGATGAGGATATCGCCGCCATCAACAAGGCTTCGGAGTCGGTGGCGATACTTCGCTCGGGAAATATGTCCCAGGGGATAAACGCCCTATTGAAACTCGTAAAAGAGGCGGCGGCGGCACTCCCCGGCGCCGATATCGAAGTTATCGAGACGCACCACCACAATAAATCGGACGCCCCCTCCGGCACCGCTAAAATGTTGGTGGAGGCGGCTAAATCCGCCCGTCCGGAGCTTGTTCCCGTCTACGGAAGAGAAGGTCTGGTCGGCAAGAGGAAACCCGAAGAAATCGGCGTGCACGCCGTCAGAGGCGGTTCCGTCGTCGGAAAGCACGAAGTGATGTTTATCATGAACAACGAGGTAGTCACTTTAAAGCACGAAGCCGAAAATAAAGGCATCTTCTCCGAAGGCGCCATCCGCGCCGGAAAGTTCCTTATCGGAAAAGCTCCCGGGCTCTATTCGATGTCCGACGTCCTCGGATAAAATCCTTTTCAACAAAGAAAAGCCGCGGTGCATCCGCGGTTTTTTTGTAGCGTCGAAGGCGATTACGGGACGCCGTTTTAAAAAGAGCCCGAATTTATATTACTTTTCGGGAAGTTCCAAAATTATCGTGACGGGACCGATATTTGTTTGTCCGATCGTCATATCGGCGCCGAAAACTCCGTACTTTACCGGCACGCCTTCGGCTTCCAGACATTTTCCCGTATACTCATAGAGTGCCTTGGCGCGCTCCGGCGCTTCCGCACCGAAAAAGTCGGGTCGGTTGCCGCGCGTGCAGTCGGCAAGTAAAGTAAATTGGGAAATCAACAAAATTTCGCCGCCTACATCCTTTATCGAAAGATTGATTTTGCCGTTTTCATCCTCAAAAATGCGAAGATTGGCTATTTTTTTGGCGTAGCGCGCCGCCTCTTTCTCGGAGTCTCCTTTGGCGACGCCGAGGTATACGGTCATCCCGTAAGAAATCTTCGAAACGCTTTTCCCCGCGACCGAAAGTTCGGCGCAGGATACTCTTTGAATGACGGCTCTCATACATTATCTCCCGTCTCCGAACCGGAACCGCTGTCCTCTCCCTCCTCGGCTTTTAACTTGACCGTGAAATGCGTACCGCTATCCCAGCCGCCTCCTTTTTCCACCTTTTCCCATTCTTCTTCGGTGTAAGCTTCGGCATAAAGGAACTGCAAGTTTTTGCTGCCGTAAAAGGCGCGTTGACCGATACTGCAAAGGGCATTCCCCGTTAACTCCACCTTTTCGAGGGACATACATTCCTTAAAAGCGCCGTAGCCTATCTCAGTAACGCTTTCGGGTATTACGATTTCGGTTATACCGCTTTCGGAAAAAGCTCCCGCCGGAATGGCTGTAAGTTTATCTTCGGCTGCGTCATCGGAGGAAGGTTCGGTGAATGTCACATTTTTAAGATTTTTGCAACCGGCAAAGGCATATTCGCCCAACACGTTAAGCGAGGCGGGAAGGACTATCGAGGTTATGCCGGTCCCGAAGAATGCGTATGCGCCGATGCTTTCCAAAACGGAATTGTCGGAAAAGCTCACTTCCTTTAAAGCGGAAATCCCGTCGAATGCACTGTCGCCGATACTTTTAACGGAAGAAGGAATTGTGATTTTAAGACCTTCGGCGTCATCTTCGGCGTCACTGAAGGCTCCCTTGAATGCGCTTTTCCCTATCGATGCGAGATTGCTTCCGCTCATCGTAAGGGAAGTCAGCTTTTCGCAATTTTCAAAGGCGTAATCGCCTATCGCGGTGACACTTTCGGGTATTACGATTCCCGTCAGCAACTTACACCCGGAAAAGGCGGATTTTCCTATGAAATCGACATTTTCGGGTATTGTAAAGCTACTTAGCGACGTGCAATCTTTAAAAGCTCCTTCCGCAATTTCGATATTGCCGCCGGCTTCGCCGTAGAAAGTCACTTCGGAGAGGTTTTTACACTCGCCGAAGGCGCTGACGCCCATATACGAAAGAGTGAGCGGAAGTCTTACCGCGGTAATAGCGGAGTTCCCGGTAAAAAGATATCTCGATATGCCGCGCGTCCCCGCTTTGAGCTCAATTTCAAAAGGCAATACGGATTCCTCTTCGCCGGTTAAAGTCTGCGTTTCGTTCTTGCCGAACGAAAACGCCACCGCCCAATCGCCGACATAAGAAATCGTGTAGGTATAGTTCACACCCGTCGTGGTTACGGCGTTTTCGACAGGAGTATTTGTGAAAACATTCTTCCCGATGACTTCTACCGATCGAGGAATCTCTAGCCCATCCAATGCGCGGCAGTTGGAAAAAGCCTTGTCGCCTATTTCCGTAAGGCTGTCTCCCAAGGTCACTTCAACTAAGCCGCCGTATCTGGGCGAAGTTTGGTCTTCGGAAGCGCTCGAAGACGCATCTTCTTTCAGAATATAAGAGCAATTCGCAAAGGCTTCCGTGCCGATTTTAGTTATGGATTCAAGGACAACGGAGGTAAGCTTGACATCGCCCTTAAAACAATATGCGGGGATAGAACTCAGCCCGCTTCCGAAGCTCACTTCCGAAAGCTTTTCGCAATTTTCAAAGGCACGACCGCCAAGCTCGGTGACATTTTCTAAAGCGATTGCGGTCAGCCCGGATCCCGAAAACGCCGATTGTCCGATCTTCGTTATTTTGGAAATATCTATCGACTGCAACGATTTTGCGTTCAAAAAGATGCTGTCGGGCAGCTCCGTAACGGAGGTAACTGCAAGATTTATATCTGTAAGCCTCAACGCACCCGAAAACGCAGAGACTCCGAGCGTAGTAAGTGTATCGGGAAGCGAAACCTCCGTTATGTACTCCATACCGCTGAACGCAAACTCCCCGATTTCGGTGACCTTACCTTTTATCGTCAGACTTTCACAGTCGGAAGAACCGTTGAAAGCGTTCGCCGGAACGGCGGTTATACTTCTCCCGAGACTTATATTCTTTGCCTTGGAAACGCCGCGGAAAGCGCCTTCACCTAATGAGGTGACCGTGTCCGGAACCGCGACTGCCGTCAAAGACATACAGCTTGAAAAGGCGTCTTTCCCTATCGCACGAATGCCTGAACCGAAGGTAAGGATCGTCGCTTTGATGCAGTTTTTATAGGCTTCGTCCCCTATTTCCGTTACCGAATCGGGTATTCCGATTTTTTCAAGCGCTCTTAAATCGTAAAAAGCCTTTTTAGCTATTTTTACGACGGAAGAGTTGATGCCGAAGGTAATCGATCTTATGGCTTTGCAACCCGAAAAACAGCTCTCGGGTATTTCCGAAACAGAGGCGGGAAGCTGAATTTTTGTGAGTGACGAACAATTTTCAAATGCCGATTTCCCGATCGCTTCAACGGAGTCTACGAAAGTTATCCGTTTTAAAGAGGTACAGTCCTTAAAAGCACGCTCTCCTATCGAAGTATATCCGACGGGGAAACTGACTTCGGTGATATTCGTGTTTCCTTCGAAGACGCCGTCGCCGACGCCGGAAATCGCCGCTCCGTTCAGCGAGGACGGAAGAGCGACTTTGGTCAATTCCTTTCCCGCATCGGTAAGTCCGGTGATGATGCCGCCGGAAACGGTGTAGTAATTTTCGTCGGCAAGCGGCAGCCAGTAGGCGTATAAAGTCATGTCGGATTGGACGACGCCGCCGGTAAACTCTTCCCCGGGAGTGAAGTAGAGATCGCGGTACCAGCCCGAAAAGACAAATCCCGCCCTCTTCGGAGCCTCGGGAAGAGTGAGCGTCTCTCCGCTTTTTAAGACGATATCGGCGACGACGGAACCGCCGCGCGAATCAAAAATGACTCTGACTTCGCTCGCCGCGGGAGCTTTCGCTTCCACCCAATGGGCATATACCGAAATGTTGTCCACAACTTTGGTGTCGCCCGTGAAAGGCTGCGTCCAGGAGCCGTTATCCAAATACCAACCTTCGAAGTCATACCCCGTGCGTTTCGGAGAGACGGGAAGCCCGCCTATCGAAGATCCCCTTTTCAGCTGAACCGTTGTGTATATGTCGGAGTCGCTTATCATGAAAGTTACGCCGACTTCTTCCTTGTTGCAAGCCGCAACCGTCAGCGCCGTCAGTGCCAGGCATACAATCAATATTACCGACAACAATGTTCTTTTGCGCATAATTACCTCTTCAATCATTTAAATTATAGATACGCGCGCGAGAAAAGTCAACAACGGACGGAAATTATCAACCTAAACTCACATTCAATTCACATTTTTATCGGATTTTCAAATAGACCGGTAAATATAGAAAGGCTATGTAGCGATCGCCCGAAGGCGATCTCGTTTCACTAGCGATTGCAGGGAGTGAAGCTGTCGTTGGAACAGCTCGGGCAAGGCGGCATCTTGTCGCTCGAACCGAGCGTAACTTTGGTGTGACAATTGGTGCAGGAATAGCAGCCGCTCCCGGGTTTCTCGCCGGTCTTGACAATGTTTTTGTCCATTTCGTTATCCTCCTTTATATGTACGTAGTTTGGGTAAACTTGTTAAATCTATACCAGAAGGTTTTTAAAGTTTACAACTTACCGAAAAAGTGTTACAATATATAAACAGTAAAGGAGGCATCATCGGGAAATCCGATAAAATTCAATTCGGTCTACCGTAATCCCTATATCGGATACCCGTACTATAAATTTATGAAATCGATAATCTTTTCCGCAGCTTATGTGGCGCTTATTCTCGCCACTATCGCTATTCCCGCCGCAGCGATATTTTCCGATGTCGCAGCCGACACCGAACAGGCACTTCAGACGGCATCGGACATTTTGCTGATAATCTTTAGCGCGGCGTCCGCCGCAATATTGGCAGTGACTGTACTTTTTCGCCAAAAGGACGGGCGGAGATATCTCGAAGCGTTAAACGGCGTAAATACCGATAAAAGCATTGACTACTTTAAAAAGTCAATAAAATATCAATTCGTTCCCTCCGTTTACTTCCCCGCCGTGGCGTACTACGTTTCGCTGAGCTATAAAGCCGGCAGGCACCTTGACGCCTTTGAGTTCATGAACAAGCACCCGAAATACTATAAGTACCGTGCGCTGACTTATTTTTATTGCCTGAAAGCGCTCTATGAAGAGGACTTATTCAAAGCCAAAGAATTGATATTCGAGCTTGAAAAAGGCGGTAAAAAGTACATTAAACAGATAACTTTGATTGAAAAATTGCAAAATGCCGCCGAAACGGGCGACGTCTCCGAATTTATGTTTTTAAATTCGGTCTATCCTATCGTCAACGAAATCCTGGATAAGATAATCGCAAAACACAACCCCACAAATCAAATAGCCATCGAAGTCAAAGAGCATATAGAAGAGGTTTAGAGGAAAATTTCACGCATACGGATTAAATAACGGCGGGAAAGCGCGCCTTCACAACCTGCCGCAAAACAGTACGGAAAATGCATAGACGAGCGCATAAATGCGCCGGGTGCGCTATCCCGTCTTTCTTTCCTGTTCGTTCGCTATTCGTGATATTTTCCTTTTTGCTCACTATAGCTTCCTTCAGGTTCGTCAGGTTTGCGCACGGCGCAAACTTGCGCACCCT
>CALVTP010000039.1 GCA_944362765.1 uncultured Clostridia bacterium
GGCACGGGCAAGCCAAGCCGTGTAAGCGGTATATACTCAAAGTAATAATCACAATCAACCGAATGAATGTAATCAAGTACGTCCCTATATTTTTCGTTTCTGAACCAATTATCAAGCAAATATATGTATTCGACATCAATATTCGCGGCAGCCATCAACTTTTTATACTGCTTCTTCTTAAAATCACATGTTTGTAGCTTTTCGTCAACAGACCCCGCGACTTCCTGATGTTTGCATTCGATAATATACAAATTATTGTTCAGCAGGACAAATATGCAATCATCAGGCAGTAGTTGTTTTGACAAATACTTTTTCCAGTCGATGCCGAGCTTTTTAAGAAAAATCGAATAAAAATTGTGCTTTTTATATACTTCCGCAACTTTGGTATTGTCGTAAAACACATCATGGTCTACTACAGTATAATGAGGCTGGCTTCCCAAAAACTTGGATAAGTCCGTTTTTCCTTCAAAAACCAAACCCGTGCGCGTATTGCCACCGCCTTTACCGCTTTTAATCATTCCACTATCCTCCGTTAATTGTTCTGATATGCTTTCATTATTAATTCTTTGGCAATGTTTATCTCTGTCCCATCTCTCATTATTAATTGCAAATCACCACATCCCCAATGACCAATGTTGCGGACATCGCGCAGTGTTTCCGTCAGTACAAAGTTATCCGGATTCAATCTGAAATTTATCAGTATCTTAGTCCGATAAATCTCCATCGTGCAGAAGTTTTTGATTTTTTTAAACGCCGAGTATAGTTTGAGCGTGCTTTGTGATACGTCATCACCTAAACTCATTGCATAATCAGCCAACTCATCATAGAGATCTTTAAACTTTTGAGGGGCTTCTTGATACCGCTCACTAAACGTTTTTCCATCAGCTTGCCGATGACTTCGTTCGGAAACTTCATTATCAATAGGCGCAACTGTGTTGGCATTCAGCAACTCAAATAAAAGCAATCCTAAATCATATTGTTTATAACGAATAAGCGAAACATTGCGATTAATCTGTTTAATTGACTCTTCGTCATATTTGTTAAAATCACTCGCTATACATATTACGCGCGGCATAGACCAATCAATATTGTTAGCAACTGCTTTGCCGTAAGTTTCCAAAACTAACAATTTGAAGTTCGCCTTATGTTCAAGCAGCCAATTAAGGTAGAATAGTCCTTGATTGATTACATTCTCGCTTGAAGAACGTTTGTATTCAAAGATAACCGGACAATTGTTTTCATCTATTCCGATAGAATCCATTCGCCCATTATCAATCCTGTATTCCGACGCAAGAAAGCGCACCGCAAAAAATTCCTGCATATTCTTTTCGATTATGCGTTGCAGTTCTCTTTCTATCGTAACACTTTTGGATTTTAATTCTTCAACAGTTCCATTAATTCTAAACAATTTTAGCTCTGCCATAGGCTTCTCCTTAATTACAAATAAGCAATTCGTTTATCTTGCCGCGCTTTTCCGCATTGCTGTTTATCATTCGTGTTGCCGAAACCCTATGAATCCTATATGATTTATACAAGTCATCAAAGAAATTGTCTTCCGGATTGACATTCTTGGGATCGGAATTGCTCAAAACAATTTTTGCACCTGCCGCATTTATCTCATCAATAAATTTTGCAAGCCTTATTTGCTCGGCGTCGTCAAAGGCGTCGCTATTGTAAGAAGTAAATGCCGAGGTTTCCGAAATCGGACGATAGGGCGGATCGAGATATACAAACGTATTTTTATCAATAAACGATTTTGACAACGAATAATCGCCGCACACAATGGTTACATTCTGTAAAGCTTCGTGTATATTGCGAAGATTGTCCTCATCGCAAATTGTAGGGTTTTTGTAAGAGCCCATGGGCACATTAAATAACCCTTTGCGATTGACGCGGTAAAGTCCGTTGAAACAAGTCTTGTTTAAGAAAATAAAATAAGCCGCTTTTTCTGTAGATGTGCTGTCGCTTAGTTTTACTGTATTGAATTTATCGCGGACATTGTAATAGTAATATTTTCTGCCGTTTTCATCAAGGGGCAGGAAAGTCATTTGCATTTCGTTTAGCCGTTTAATCAACGCTTCAACGCTTTGTTTTATAGCAATGTAGGCGTTGATCAGCTCGGAATTGATGTCGCCGATATAAAGCTCTTCAAATTGATATTTCGAAAGAACGCTGAAAAACAACGCACCACCGCCAACCATCGGCTCCGCATATTTTGTAAGAACCTTTTCGCCGCCGGAAGGCAGCATCTTTTCGATCTCTTCAATCAGTTGACCCTTTCCGCCAACCCACTTTACAAACGGTTTAAGTTCGACTTTGTGCGGTTTTTCATAACGAACGGTACGCTTGTCTATCGGCTTTTCTGCATTCGCGGGGATTATCCACATATTGCCGACCATCATCGCGCCGGAAATTCTCTCTTCGGAACAAAGAATCGCTACGCGCCTTTGTGAGATATTCCACTTCTCCGCAGCTTCTTTCGCAGAAATGTAACTTAACATATCTTACTCCTGGAAAATTTTCTTTGTATATTATATTCTATATCTAGAATAATAGCAACAAAATTTTTATATAAATAAATATTTTATGTCAGAAAATTCAGCCTTTCGCGATATGAAAGGTACAAATATTGTTTCGCATTTTGTTATAATTACAGTTTTTAAAATCCGTAGATTTTGTCGATGTCGGAATGCCGGACGGGAGATCCGCAATAGGGGCAGCGCGGATCGAAGGGATCATAGGAATATTTTGCTCCGCAGTTCGGGCATTCCGCCGCGCGGACCGCGTTTCTGATGTCGCGGTTGAAGTTCGCCGTAATATTGTCGCCGTCGCGTTTGAAACCTTTCAGGTATCCGCGTCTGAAGCATACGTCCAGCTTGTCGCGCACGAATCTTTCGCGGATCCCCAACTGCGCGGCAATTTCGTTTACGGTATACAGGTGATCGTCGTTAACGGCTTTTACGACGCTTTCCAGCGATTTAGTCGGTCCGAACGCCACCGCCCAACACACCGGCGAACCGTAAAATCCCAATCCCAGGAAAGCTATGCCCGTGCCCCAGATCCCGGGGATCTTTGCCGAAAGACCTACTCCTAAAAGTACTGCTCCGACGGGCAGAAACAGCGTGAAAATTATTGAAACGATCAAATTCTTCCGGATATCTTTTTTTAATTTTTCCATAGTCCTTCCTTACGATAAAATGACGTCCGACGAAGTGGCCTCGATCTCGTCGCCTGCGTGCAGTACGATTTTGTCGCCGTGGCGGTAGCTTCTGACGTAGCCGGCGACGCGCACTTTGAATTCGTCCACCGAATCCTGCGATTTCAACGCCGTATAAACGCCCGGTTTCAATTCTCCGCCGCGTTCGACCGTGTATTTTTCGCCGCGTTTTAAGACGAAATCGTTTTCGGTAAGGCGGACGTGTTCTTTTCCGTCCGCGAACACGGAATCGTCCACGGAGTATCTGACGCCTTTTTTGATCTTTACGTCCTCGGCGTAATCGGAACCGGATCTTCTTTGCTTTTTCAGCTTAATGTAGGCAACCGCCACCATTATCAGACCTATCGACAGGAGGACGACGGCTATGGAAAACAGTAATATAATCAATTCTTCCTTGTTCATAGTATCCCTCTACGAAAGTTTTTTGCCGCATTCGGGGCAGAATTTAGCGTTCGGATCGATCTTTTTGCCGCATTCGGGACAGAAAGAAGCCAATGCAGATCCGCATTCGGGACAGAATTTACTGCCGGCGGGTATCTGCTTTCCGCAAGAAGGGCAGGCTTCGGAGCTGCCTTTCGGCTCCTCGCGGTGCGCGCGTTTGGAGCCCGTGAGCTCGTTTCCCAGATGCAATCCCATCATCGCGCCCATCGCGCTGCCCATAGCCGAATCGCGTTTTGCCGCTTCGCGCAGGGCGTCGGCTTCGGCAAGCTTCCTGTATACGTCGGCATTTTTGCCCAGCATATTCAGCCGGGTGTTCTCGTCAAAGGCTTTTTCGATATCCTTCGGGAAAGAAACGGCTTCAAAGATGAAAGAATTCAGTTCCAGTCCCATCCGCAGCATTCGTTCGCCGAGGCTTTTTTCGACGGCTTCGGACAATTCCATAAGGTTTGCGGACATATCCAGCACGGGAATGCCGCTCTCGCCCAAGGCGTCGGTCAGTCCCATTACCAACATACTCCTTATGTAATCGGTGATATCCGACGCTTTGAATTCTGCGTTCGCGCCCAACAGTTCCGTCAGGAAAACGTAGGGGTCGGATATCCTGACGGCGTAGTTCCCGTAAGCGCGGATCCTGACCGCGCCGAAATCCTTGTCGCGGACTATGACCGGAGTCGCCGTTCCCCACTTCAAGCCCGTGAAAAGTTTCGTGGAAACGAAATACACGTCGGATTTATAGGGGGTTTCGAAGGCGAATCTCCACGCCATCAGCCGCGTAAGGATCGGAATCGTCCTGGCGTCCAGGCTGTAAGTCCCCGGACCGAATACGTCTGCCAGCCTTCCTCGGTCGCAGAATATCGCCGCCTGCCCTTCGCGTACCACCAAACGTGAGCCGCGTTCTATGGCGTTTTCTCTTGCGGAGTACCGGAATACCATCGTATCGTCGCCGGAACCCGTCCATTCTATGATCTTTAACAGAGCCATATGCTCCTCCTGAAAAAATATTGTTTATTGTTTGTTTCGTGGCGTATGCCCGAAAAAGGTTATTGAATAATTCCGGGGTCAGAATTTTTTCAGCACGCCCTTTAAAGCCGCCGCAATGTCCTTAAGATCGCGGTTGGAGTACCCCTCCGCCGATGCGACGGCGAGCTGCAAGGCGTTCATGGCGTCAAGCACCTGCTGGTAGGCATGAGAGACGTTCTTCGGACGGGCTTTGGTTTGTTTTTTCGGCTGAGTGTTGCCTTTTTCAAGACATTCGTCCGTCAAAAGGTCGTAAACTCCGCCGGGATAGGGGGCGACAGCCCTCAATCCGGCTTCGCGGTACAATAGGTCGGCAAAGCCCGCCGCCACTTTGTCCTCGCCGTGGGTGACGAAGACGCGCTTCGGCTGAGGCGAAAAGTTTTCAGCCCACCTCAAAAGCGCCTCGCGGTCGGCGTGGGAGCTGGTGCCTTGAAGTTCGATTATCTCGGCTCTTACCTGCACCGTCTCGCCGAAAAGTTTGACGGCTTTTGCTCCGTCCAGAAGCATCCGCCCCAGCGTGCCCGCCACCTGATAACCGACGAAGACCACAGTCGATTCGCGCCGCCAGAGGTTATGCTTGAGGTGGTGACGTATGCGTCCCGCTTCGCACATGCCGGAAGCCGACAGAATGACTTTGCACTCCGGATCGGCGTTGATTTTTTTGGAATCGTCCGCCGTGACCGAAAGCACCATGCCCGCAAAACCTATCGGGTTGATGCCCTTTTCGATGAGCGCCTCCGTCTCCTCATCGCAAAGCGACGCGACATTTTTGGAGTAGATGCCGGTAGCTTCGATGGCGAGAGGGGAGTCGACGAAGACGCGGAAATCGCCGAATTCAGGTACGAGGTTTTTGTTTTTTATCTCCCTCAGAAAGTACAGCATTTCCTGCATTCTGCCGACGGCAAAAGTGGGAATGACGACGTTGCCGCCGCGACGGAAGGTGTTTGTGATTATTTTCGCGAGGCTTGTGGCGTAGTCCGGGTCGTCGCCGTGCGACCTGTCACCGTAGGTCGATTCCATGACCACATAGTCGGCTTTGGTGACGACGGAAGGGTTCCGGATTATAGGCTTTCGTACGTTTCCGATGTCTCCGGAGAACAGCACCGTGCGCTTTTCGCCCCCTTCTTCGAGACGGAGTTCGATATATGCCGAGCCCAACAGGTGTCCCGCGTCGATAAAGCGCGCTTTTACTCCGTCCGTCACATCGAAAACATCGTCGTAGTCGTAAGCGCGTATCAGCTTTAATGTGTTTTCGGCGTCGACGGAATCATACAGCGGCGTGTAGGGCGGATTTCCGGAGGAGCGCTTGGCTTTCTTGTTGCGCCATTCCGCTTCCTGCTCCTGGATGTGCGCCGAGTCCATCAGCATAATTTTACACAGATCGCGCGTGGCGCGGGTCATAAAAATTTTGTTTCTGTAACCGTACTTGTACAATAAAGGCAGCTTTCCGGAGTGGTCGATATGCGCGTGAGTCAGTAATACCGCGTCTACCGAAGAGGGGGAAATGTTCAGACTCTGGTTTTCGTAAAGATCCGGTCCCTGCTCCATGCCGCAGTCGACCATGATATGCCTGTTGCCGACTTCTATAAGATAACACGAGCCGGTCACTTCTCTTGCTGCGCCTAAAAAGGTAATTTTCATATTGCCTCCCATATATCCATTGTAACATATAAATTTTATTTTTTTACATAAAAATTATAAATTGCGATATTTTATCAAAGATTTACGATTCAAGTTAAAATTTTAACCATAACCGAAAAAAACTCTTTCGAATTTCTCCGCAAAGAGGAATTTTTTTCTGAGTTTGCACAAACTTCGGTTAAGGAGAGAATATGGTCACGGGAATCGTAAGAAGGATAGACGAATTAGGAAGAGTGGTGATTCCGAAGGAATTGCGCAGAACTTTGGGTATACGCGAGGGGGAAGAGATAGAGGTCACCCCCTCGGGCGGCGACAGGTTGATATTAAGAAAGTACTCCGCTCTCGGTGAGATGAACGGCATAAAAGAGGAACTACTCGGAGCGGTAGCGGCTCTCGGCATGTCGGCGGCGCTGACCGATCTCGACAAAGTGGTGGCTTCCAAGGGAAAAAATGCGCCGAAACAGGGCGTAAAGCTAAGCAATAAAGGGCTTTCCTCGCTGGAATCGAGGCGAATAAACGACGCGGACGACTGCTTCGAAGATTTCCGCGGCTCGGGGATATTGGTTCCCATATTCGACGGCGCGGTGGCGGGAGGCGTTTTCGTCTCGGGCGAAGGCAAAGAAGTTGCGGCAAGGCTGGTGGCAGAGTTCATCAAAAACCGCATTAAATGACAAAAAGCGACAGAAAATCAAGCTTCCTCGGCGGCGCCGGCATAATAATGGCAGCCACTCTTATTGCCAAGTTTCTGGGCGCTTTGTACAGAATTCCGCTGACAAATATGCTGGGCGCGGAGGGGATGGGGATATATCAGTCGATATACCCCGTCTATTCGCTGATACTTTCGGCGTCGGGAGGAGCGGTGCCGATGGCGGTATCGGTGATAGTCGCCTCTTATACGGCGGGCAACATGAAAAAGAGGGCGCTGGAGCTGTATTCGGGCACGCTGTACGCACTTTTGTTGTCGGGCGGACTGATGGCGGCGGGACTTATACTGCTTGCTCCGTTCATAGCCCGCATCCAGGGAGCGCCTTCGGCGGAGACAGGGTACTTTGCCATAGCTCCCGCAATATTTTTCGTATCGGGGATTTCGGTGATGAAGGGCTGGTTTCAAGGGCAGTCCGACATGCGCCCTACGGCGCTTTCCCACATAACCGAGGCAGCAGGAAAACTGACATTAGGGCTTCTTTTATCCTATATTCTGTTACCCAAAGGCATAAATTACGGAGTAGCGGGCGCACTGATAGGGGTAACCGCGGGAGAGGCGATAACCTTCTTTGTACTGGTCGGGATATTTTTGAAGCGCGAAAAAAAGTTCCCCGCCCCGAGTGCTTTCAAGGATGCCAAGGAAGGGTATAAGGAGATATTGAAGATCTCCCTTCCGATAGGGATAGGCGGGCTGATATTTCCGTTCACTCAATTTCTGGATTCCTTCACCGTCGTAAACATTTTGTCGCTCGGGATGCCGGCGGCGAGGGCAACGGCGGAGTACGGATTACTCTCGGCGCCCGTAAACACGCTGATTAATTTACCCGTTTCGCTTGCGCTTAGTATCGGCGTGGCGGTGGTGCCGCACCTTGCGGGGAGCAGGGTAGAAAGGGATATCGACAGAATAAGGCTGAAACTTCAGACGTCGCTTAAAGCCGCCGTCGTCGTTTCCGTTCCGTTTACGGCGCTGTTTCTGGGCGGAGCCGAAGCCGTGCTTTCGGCAATTTATCCGACGCTGGCGCCATCTGAACTGCGTTTGGCGGCGGAACTGTTGAGAACAGGCGCTTTTTCGGTGCTGTTCCTGTCCGTCATGCAGATTTCGGTGGCGGTATTGCAGGGGCTGGGGGATACCTCGTCGCCGATAAGGAATTTGTCGATAGCGGGAGGCATAAAGGTGGTTTCCGGAATTGCATTCCTGTTTTTATGGGGAATTTCCGGAGTGCAGATAGCAAACCTTCTGGCGTATGCCACGGGAGCGGTGCTGAATACTCTGTCCGTTTTCGAGCTCACCGGAAAAAACATCGGACTTATTAAAAAAAGTGGCGTAATGCTGTTGCTGGGTGGTATAATATTGCTGCCGACGGCGCTCGCTTCCGAGCTGACTGCCCCGGCGGTGCTGGGTATAGCGGCACTTTCGGGCGTTGTCTACCTTGTGCTCGTCGCCATGCTTCCGCTTTTTTCGAAAAGCGAGCTGCTGAGCGTGCCGCTCGGAAACAAGTTAGAGCGCCTTACCTCAAAAATCGGAATAAAACGGGACGACTAGTCCGAAGGAGTACGAATGAAATCGTATACATATTTTACGGCGGAAGAGTTTTTGCGGAGAAGCACCAACATGTTCGACCTGAACCTCGACAACAGAATAGCCGAGATAGAGGAATGTGATTTCGAAGCCGTTCTTAAAAAGGCTTTGAAAGTGTTCGGAAACTCAGCCTCAGTCTTGGCGGAAGGAAAAGAGCTTTTATTAAAAGAGCTTAAAACGGTATCCGAATTTACCGTTTTAGGAACCGATTTTACGAAAAGAGAGAAATGGTCGTACGGTGATCTCATCGAGATAATAAAAAGACTTCGCGATCCGGACGGCTGCCCGTGGGACAGGGCGCAGACTCATAGAAGCATCCGCTCGAACGCCATCGAGGAGTCGTACGAACTTGCCGAAGCCGTCGACTTGAACAACGATGAAAAAATGCGCGAAGAAGCGGGCGACGTCATGCTTCAAGGGCTTTTCCACGCCGTGATAGCCGAAGATGAAGGCGGCTTCGACGACGGCGATCTGATTGACGCGCTCTGCCGCAAACTGATAACGCGTCACACACATATTTTCGGCGCGGAGAAGGCGGGAGACCCCGACGAGGCGCTGAAAAACTGGGAGGCGGCGAAGGCTGTGGAAAAGGGGTACCGCTCGATAGAGGACAAGATAAACTCGGTGCCCGTCACCTTCGGCGCGCTGATGAAGGCATATAAGGTTCAGAAGATAATCAAGAAGACAGGCTTCGACTTCGACGACGAAGAGGGCGCCTTCGGAAAGATAACCGAAGAGCTCGGCGAATATCGCACCGCTTCCGATGACGAACGCGAAAAAGAAGGAGGGGACATACTCTTTGCGGTCGTCAATTATTTAAGGATGGGCGGTATAGACCCCGAGCTTGCGCTCTCCGGCTCGACCGCGCGTTTCGTCAGGCGATTTTTATACCTTGAAAGACGCTGCAAAGAGGAAGGAGTCGAACTCAAACACGAAAATCTCGACAAAATGGAAGAGTTCTACCGGGAAGCCAAAAAAGTAGTGGGTTAGAGTAATGAAGATAGGGAACCTCGAAATCGGCGGCAACCTGATAATGCCTGCAATAGCAGGCTACTCCGATGTCGGGCAGCGGGCGCTTGCCTACCGCTTCGGAGCGGCGCTGACATTCACCGAAATGATTTCGGCGAAGGGCTTGGTGTACGGCTCCGCCCACACCGAGGACTTGCTGTCAACGACGGACGCCGAACCGATAAAGTGCGTTCAATTGTTCGGCTCCGACCCCGAATTCATCAAAAAAGCCGTCCTTCACCCCGCCTTGAAAAAATTTGACCTTATAGACATAAATTGCGGCTGCCCCGTGCCGAAGATAGTTTCAAACGGCGAGGGGAGCGCGCTTTTAAAGGATATCCCGAGACTGAAAGAGGTGGTCGCGGCAGCCGTCGAAGGGGCGGGCTCCCGCCCGGTCACGGTCAAGATGCGGCTGGGGTTTGACGAAGGGGAACTTATCTCGCCTTACGCTGCCGCAGCAGCCGAGGAATGCGGCGCCCGGGCTATCATCGTGCACGGCAGAAGGCGTGTGGATTTTTACTCCGGCAGTGTCGATTTACTCGGGATACGGGAAACCAAAAACGCTGTTTCGGTACCCGTTTTTGCTAATGGCGACATTGTGGACAAAGCTTCGTACGAGCGGGCGGCGGAGGTTACCGGAGCCGACGGCGCCGCTATTGCAAGAGGCGCTCTCGGAAGACCGTATGTCTTTTCGGAAATTTTGGGAATTCGGGCAGACGTCGACCCAGGGCAGCTGGTGAAGGAACATTTTTCGATGATTTCAAAAATCTATCCCGAGCGGGTGGCGGCGGACATGATGAAAAAGCATATCGCCTTTTACGCAAAGGGCTTGCGGGGCGGAAAAGCCATCAAGGTAAGGGCTTTTGCGGCAAAGGGAAAGGAGGACATCCTTCACGTGGCGGAGGAATTGAGCCGCGCATATTTTGCCGAAAAAAATTGAATTTCGGGTGCCGGCTTCTCGGCGTTTCGTCTCCCCTTCCGGGAAAGAGGCGGAGCGGACGGCGCTCTCTTTTCCCCGCGGACGTAGCGGGACGGAAAGCAAGTTTAGCAATGATTTATATTTAAATGGAAAAAAGATAAAAATAATATTGCATTTTTAAAATGCGTTGTGCTATAATTAGCGATGAAAAAAACAATAATTTCAAGGAGCGGTTTATGAACAAGAAAACCATAAAAGACGTAGATGTAAAAGGCAAGAAATGTCTGGTACGCGTCGACTTGAACGTGCCAATGAAAAACGGCGTCATCACCGACGAAAACCGTATCAACGGCGCGCTGCCGACCATCAGATATCTGATGGAACACGGCGCCAAGGTCGTTTTGTGCTCTCACCTCGGCAGACCTTATAATATTTTTAACGATAAGATCAAGAAGATCAAACCCGAAGACGAAGGGCTGAGCCGCGAAGAACTCGTCGCAAAGACGCTGAAAAAGTGCTCTCTCCGTCCCGTGGCAGCACGTCTTAACGAGCTTCTCGGCGGCAAAGTCACTTTTGCCGAGGACGTTATCGGCGCCGATGCCAAAGCCAAGGTCGCTGCGATGAAAGAGGGCGAAGTCGTGTTGCTCGAAAACCTCAGATTCCACGAGGAAGAGACCAAAAACGACGAAAACTTCTGCCGTGCTCTCGCCGAATTCTGCGACATTTACGTAAACGACGCATTCGGCACCGCGCACCGCGCCCACGCTTCCACGGCGGGTATCGCGCAATACGGACTTTGCGAAGCAGCCGTTGCGGGCTTCCTTATCGAAAAAGAGCTCGAGATCATGGGCGGAGCCCTCGAAAATCCCGTCCGTCCTTTCGTCGCCATTCTGGGCGGAGCCAAAGTCTCCGACAAGATAGGCGTCATCACCAACCTTTTGGAAAAAGTCGACACGCTGATAGTCGGCGGAGCGATGGCGTACACCTTCTTCAAAGCCAAGGGCTACGAAGTCGGTACCAGCCTTTGCGAACTCGATAAAGTCGAGCTTGCCAAAGAATTGACGGAAAAAGCCGAAGCCAAGGGCGTCAGGTTCCTGCTTCCGATAGATACCGTCGTCGCCACTTCCTTCCCCGATCCCATCGACGGAGAAATCGCCGTCGAAACGGTGCCTTCAAACGCCATTCCCGCCGACAAGATGGGGCTGGATATCGGTGAAAAGACGCAGGCGTTGTACGCCGACGCCGTCAAAAACGCCAAGACCGTCATCTGGAACGGACCGATGGGCGTATTTGAAAACCCCACTCTCGCCAAGGGCACGATAGCCGTGGCGAAGGCGCTCGCGGAGACTTCGGCTACGACGATAATCGGCGGCGGAGATTCCGCTGCGGCGGTCAAGCAATTGGGCTTTGCCGACAAGATGACCCATATTTCGACGGGCGGCGGCGCCTCCCTCGAATTTTTGGAAGGTTTGGAACTCCCCGGAGTTGCCTGCCTCGACAACAAATAAAAACGCACCCTGTGCCGATAATATAAGGAGAAATCGATATGAAAAGAGAAATCATCGCAGGCAATTGGAAGATGAACTGCACCAAAGCCGAAACCGTAGAGCTTATCGAAAAGCTGCTGCCGTTGGTCGGCGATCCCGGCAAAATGGAAGTCGTTATTTGCGTTCCGTTCACGAATATCGACGCAGCGAGGAAGGCTCTCCGCGGGCATAAGAGCATAAAGCTCGGCGCGCAGAACGTGCACTGGGCTCCGAAGGGCGCTTTCACCGGTGAAATTTCCGCCGAGATGCTGAAGGCGTTGAAAGTCAAGTACGTCATCATCGGACACTCCGAGCGTCGCCAATACTTCGGCGAGACCGATGAATCCGTCAACGCAAGACTGAAAGCCGCTATCGCAGCGGGGCTCAAAGCCATCGTCTGTGTCGGCGAAACTTTGGAAGAAAGGGAAGCCGGAAAGACCAGAGAGGTGCTTTTAAGACAGACCGAAGCCGCTTTCGAAGGTATCGACAAGGCGCAATTGAAGCAAATAGTCATCGCTTACGAACCCGTTTGGGCTATCGGAACCGGCAAGACCGCCACTCCGAAGGAAGCCAACACCGCCGCTTTCGTCATCAGGAAGGCACTCAGAAAGCAATATGGCAGAACGCCCGCCCACGCCATGCGCGTACAATACGGCGGCTCGATGAACGCTTCCAACGTCAAAGAATTGATGGCTATGCCGCAAATCGACGGCGGACTTATCGGCGGCGCTTCCCTGAAGCCCGAGGAGTTTGCAAAGATCGTTCACTACTCCGAACTTTAAATCCGTCATACAGCCGAATTTTTTAAACTATGAGCGATAGACAAGTCGTTTTAGTAGTAATGGACGGCGTCGGCAGATCCGCTGACGGGATCGGCGACGCCGTCGGTGAAGCGCGCACTCCTACTCTCGACAGGTTGTTGAAGGAGTGCCCTCATACATATCTGAGGGCGCACGGCGTGGCTGTAGGACTCCCCTCCGACGACGACATGGGTAATTCCGAAGTCGGGCACAACGCGTTGGGATGCGGACAGATTTATTCTCAAGGCGCAAAGCTCGTCAATGAATCCATCGAATCGGGTGAAATTTTCCGCTCGAAGGCGTGGTCGGAACTGAAAGACGAGTGTCTGAAAGGCGGTACGCTGCATTTTATCGGGCTGTTGTCGGACGGCAACGTCCACTCCAACATCTCCCACCTTCTTGCGATGCTCGAAGAGGCGAAGAAGGAAGGGATAAAGCGCGCCCGCGTCCACATTCTTTTGGACGGAAGGGACGTTCCCGCGACGTCGGCATTGACATATGTCGACATGCTCGAAAACAAGCTGAAAGAGCTTAATGACGGCACTTTCGACGGAAAAATTGCTTCCGGCGGCGGCAGAATGAAGATTACGATGGACCGCTACCGCGCCAATTGGGATATGGTAAAACGCGGCTGGGACACTCACGTTCACGGCATCGGCAGGCAGTTCCCGTCGGCAAAGGAAGCCATCGAAACTTACCGTAAGGAAAACGAAGGCATCATCGATCAGGATCTTCCCGCGTTCGTCATCGCAAAAGATTCCGAACCCGTAGGCACGATCAACGACGGCGATTCGGTAATTTTGTTCAACTTCCGCGGCGACCGCGCGATAGAAATTTCCGAAGCCTTCGATTGCGACGATTTCGACGCTTTCGACAGGGGAGTTGTGCCTAAGGTAAAGTACGCCGGAATGCTGCAATACGACGGCGACCTGCACCTTCCGAAACGTTTCCTGGTTGAACCGCCCTGCATCAAGCACACCCTCGGCGAATTCCTCGTAAACCGCGGCGTCAGACAGTTTGCCATCAGCGAGACGCAAAAGTACGGTCACGTTACCTACTTCTGGAACGGTAACCGCAGCGAAAAGTTCAGCGAGACGCTGGAAACCTACGAGGAGATCCCCTCCGATCGCGTCTCATTTGACGAGCGCCCGTGGATGAAGTCCGCCGAGATAACCGACAGAGTTATCGAGGTGGTCAAATCCCGCGAGTACGGTTTTGTGCGCCTGAATTACCCCAACGGCGATATGGTCGGGCATACCGGCAACATGGACGCCACCGTCATCGGCGTCGAAGCCGTCGACCTTGCGCTTGCAAGATTGATTCCCGCCGTCGACGAAGCGGGCGCGGTTTTGGTCATCACCGCCGACCACGGCAACGCCGACCAGATGCTCGAAAAGAATAAGTCCGGAAAGCTTCAGCCGCGCACGGCGCACAGCCTTAATCCCGTTCCGTTCATTATTTACAATTCCGCCGTAAAAGAGCTCTCACCCGAAGGGGACATAGGGCTCGCGAACGTTGCCGCAACCGTTGCCGAACTTTTAGGTTACGAACCCGAAAAGTGCTGGAAACCGTCGTTGATTGCAAAATAAGAGCGGTAAAACAGTGATATTTTAATAAAGTTCCGCGCCGTAAGGTGCGGACTTTTTTTGCGGCGGCAAAGGAGAGAATGCTTTTTTTCGGTTGCGGAATCGTTAGTGAATGTGTTAAAATTTATTGAAATCCGTTGAGAGGTTTTACAATGGCTGAAAAATACGATTTTAAAGCGGTAGAGAAAAAATGGCAGGATTATTGGTATAATAATCACGTTTTCGAAGTTAAAGAGGATAGCTCAAAGCCCAAATTTTACGCGCTTATCGAGTTTCCTTATCCCAGCGGCGCCGGGCTGCACGTCGGGCACATCCGCGCCTTTTCGTCGATGGAAGTCATCGCAAGAAAGAAGAGGTTGGAAGGGTACAACGTGCTGTTTCCGATAGGTTACGACGCCTTCGGACTCCCAACCGAAAACTACGCCATGCAGACAAAACAGCATCCGCGCGTCGTGACGGACAGGAACATAGCCAAATTCACCGAACA
>CALVTP010000040.1 GCA_944362765.1 uncultured Clostridia bacterium
TTCCGATCTTTCGGATACCTTTGTGAATGCCCGTAGGCGTTCGAAAACGTTCGGCCTTTCGGGCGTTCGCCGGTCGGCTATCCGATTCCCGTTACGGAAGTAGAATTGTTCATGATAAATTCGTAAAGCGGTCTCCGTTTCAGACTCTCGGCAACGATAAAAGCTATAAACACGCTTACCGCTATGTAAATTATTGCCGAGGGGTTCGCGCCGGTGAGCTCGATTGCCAGCACGGCGGAACAAAGCGGAGTGCCGAAAGCCGCCCCTAAAAACGCCGCCATTATCGCTATCGTGAAAAGCGCGGAGTACTCCTCCGTCACACCGACAAAAGCAAACGCTTCCCTGCCAAGCCCGCCGATAACGGCTCCCAAAGCAAGCGACGGAATCAACAGTCCGCCGGTGGCTTTAGAATAAAAGCCGAATGTCGTCAGGGCAAGCTCGACGACGAGCAGAATAAGGAGTTTGTCCCATTTGAGGAGCGCCCGCTCTCCCGCTTTGACGAGGTTCATGCCGCCGCCGAAGCTTTCGGGGAGCAGCACCGCCGCGACAGCTGCCGCCATGAACACGGCTACAAGCCTTGCCCAAACGGGTACTTTCCGAAGTGCTACCGAGATGTGCACCTTCTCCAGAGCGGTTATGAAGAGTGCCGCAAACGCGCCTGCGACTGCGGCGACTATGCCGAGCGTCCAAGAAAGCTTTACGGGAATGACGTTAACTTCGGCGGGAGCCAAAAATCCCGCTCCTCCCCACGCGAGAGAAAGAAGCGAGTAGCTTAAAGTGCCGCCGAGAACCGCCGTCGTGACGGCTGCGGTCAACGAAGCGCCGAAACCTTTTTTCAGTTCTTCCAGCGCAAAAAGCGCTCCGGCGAGAGGAGCATGGAAGGCAGCGGCAAACCCCGCGCCTGCTCCTGCCGTGGCAATGACGGAATCGCAACGCTCGTTTGAGCCCGTCCAATCGGTAACGGCATAACCGATGGCTGCGCCGATTGCGACGGAGGGTCCCTCCGAACCGAGACTCAATCCCCCGAAAAAGGTAATAAACCCGCCTAAAACCGTCCCGAGTGCCACACGCACTCTGTTCAGCCGCCGCCTGCCGCGGAGGGCGCCTTCGGCGTTCGGAATGCCGGAACCGGAAACGTCGGGGTCGAATCTCAGCAACAGATAGGATATAAGCCCGAGTGCCCCCGCCATCGGAAGCGCCAACAGCAGCCAAAGCGGCTCCTCCCTCACTTGAGAGTAGATGCCCGCGCCTACCTCCGAAAGCTTTCCCGCGACAAAATTGAACGCCGAGACGACGGCACCCGACAACAGCCCCGCAAGGAAGGAGCGCAGCACCAGCCCCGGATAACTCATTACGGGAATTTTCTTCGGCACGACGGATATCTTCATTGGTTAAACCTCTTATACCTTATATCTTCGAAACTTTTATTTTGTGGCGAGGTTCGGTTAAAACCGGAGTTTGGGCATCCGAATATCCGATTGCGAGCGCCGAAACAGGCACATATCCGTCCGGAAGTGCCAGCTTTTTCAACAACTCCGGTTCGCTTCTGACCACCTTTATAAAGCCCCAGAGGTATATTGATTTTACTTCCTCGGCTTCTGCCGCGATTGCCATCGTGGTGATTATGGCGCCGGCGTCGGCAAACTCTATCGCGGGGGCGTCCGAAAGCAGGGAACTTAAAATTATCACCGTTCCGGCGCCGTAGAAGGGAGTGTCCATACCGTTTCTGTCGGGAACGAGGCGGGAAACCGCCTTCAACCACTCCTTATCGGTCACCACCGTCAGCAATTTGTCGTCATAGCGCCCCATGCCGACGGGAGCCGACTGCCCCGCTTTCAGAATGACTTCGAGCTTGTCGTCCGGCACCGGTTTGTCGTTAAAATCTCTTGTGGAAACTCTTGAAAAAATCGCTTGCAACGCGTCCATATTGCCTCCTTGAACTCCTTTTATTATTTGATTTCGCCCGTATCCGATAACTTTTCGAGCGCAATTTGTTTCCTTTCGTTGAAGATTTTCTTGTTCTCTTCAAAGAGGTTTCCGCCTTTTGCGTCGACGGAGACCACCAACGGTCCGAATTCCTTCATCCTCAGCAGCCACATCGCTTCCGGCATGCCGAGATCTTCCCATTCCACGCCGTATGTGTCGACGACTTTGTCTGCGGCGAGGACGGCGGCTCCGCCCGCGAACATCAGATGGACGGCGCCGTATTTTTGGCATGCGGCGGCGGTTTTTTGCCCCATTCCGCCCTTTCCTATTATAATTCTGACGCCGGTCGCGGCGATGAAATCGGCTTCAAACGCCTCCATTCTCATGCTGGTGGTAGGTCCGACCGCGACGGTTTTGTAGTTACCCTTATCTCCCGTAACGATGGGTCCGGCATGAAAAACCGCACCGTTTTTTAGCGAGATTCCCGGCATTTTCTTCTCTTTTACGACGCGTTCGTGCACCCTGTCGCGCCCGGTGACCAACTCTCCGGTTATATAAACGACGTCGCCTGCCGCCAACGCACGGACTTCCTCTTCGGCTATCGGTAAATTCAATATTTTCATATTAAAACCCTCCGTGCGTAAGGCATTTCACCGTGAGATCTTCGTCAAACTCCAGCACTCCGCGACGCATTGCCCAGCAGGAAAATTGTACCGCAACGCCCATCGAGGAGGGGTGATGACAAGCCGTCTCTATATTGACCGCCATTGTCGACGCCCTGCCGCCGACGCCCTGAGGACCTATCGCTATCTCGTCGAGCAACGCCTTCAATTTGCGCTCTTCCTCGGCAATTTCCGTCAGCTCCGAATATCTTCCGAGCTTTCTGAGACAGGCATGCTTTGCAAGTTTGGCTGCCGTCGGCATACAGCCCGCGACCCCCACGCCCACCACCAGCGGCGGGCAGGCGTTTATCCCCTTTTCCACCATGGCGTCGGCAACGAATTCGGCTATCCCACGAAAGCCCTTCGACGGCGGAAAGACGGCTGCACGCCCGGGCAGAGCGGCGCCTCCGCCCTGCATATAGACGGTGAGTTTCAGCTTGCGGGAATCGGGCACTATATCATATTCTATGTATGGTACCCCCCTTCCGGTGTTGGTTCCCGTGTTGTTTTCGGATGGGTACTCGACGGCGTTCGGACGAAGAGGAGCCGAAACCGACGCCCTTTCCACCGCTTCCTTCAGCGCCTCGGGAAGCTCCCGAAGAAGGGGAAATTCCGTCCCCGCTTCGACGAAAAATTGCACGAGCCCGGTGTCCTGACATACGGGACGTGATGTTTCGGCGGCAAGCTCTATGTCTCTGAGCATGCAGCCGTACATCAGCTTCGCCCTCTCGTCCCGCTCTTCGTCCGCCATCTTTCCGAGGCATAAAACGACGTCGTCGGGGAGTCGCTTTGCGTTGTAGTCTACAAAGCGCGAAACAACGGATATAAACTTTTGCTTGTCACTTTCCATGCGCTTATTATACAACTAAACGCGGACATTTTCAAACGATAGCCTAAGAATTTAAAAATTCAGCCTCTTGTTTTAAAAAATCCGAAAACAAACTCTTGCCGTTCGCTTTTTTGGATTTGGGTATCCTTATTCATTGTTTCGGTTACCTATCAAACTCTTTCCGCAGTCGCTTCAAGCCATCGGGCGGAATATCGGTGAAGGCATACAAAAACTTTCTGACCCCGTCCATCGCCTCCCGGCTGATTTTCAGGCACGCGGTCCGAAAGCGATCTCAGCCGGTTTTTGCGGCATGCTCCGCCTTTAACGGTCTCTTCGGCGGGGTTTGAGTCGTCGTTTGCTTTTGAACATCTCTTTTTCGGCAGTCCTGACATATATGCTCCTTTCTTTTTCCCCCGCGCCTTTTTTGAACGGCTCTTTTCTTTCGGTTATCCGATTTTTCCGAGCCCTTTAAGATAGGGTGCAGTAGCGCTCTCCCGGCACCTTGCAAGCTCCTCCGGCGTCCCCGAAAAGACTACCCTTCCGCCGTCCTCTCCGCCGCCCGGACCCATATCGATAATGAAGTCTGCGTTTTCGATGACGGTCAGGTCGTGCTCTATGACTATGACGGTGGCGCCCTCGTTGAGAAGCCGTTCGATTACCGCCATCAGCGTCCCGACATCGTCGGGGTGAAGCCCTATCGTCGGCTCGTCAAAGACAAATACGGCGTCCGACTGCCCCTTCCCGGTCTCGCCCGCAAGTTTCAGCCGCTGCGCCTCACCGCCCGACAGCCCCGGCGTGGCTTCGCCCAAAGTGAGATACCCGAGCCCGAGATCGACAAGCGTTTTCAGCTTCCCCGCCACGGATTTAATACCTCTTAGCTCCTCGCAAGCTTCCGTAACTTCCATTGCCATCAGCTCCGGAAGCGAACGCGCTTTGCCGGCGCACGTAATTTTGAATTGGTCAACCTCAGCGGCATAGCGCCTTCCGCGGCAGTCGGGACAGTCGATTTCTACATCAGGGAGAAACTGAACGTCCAAAGATATCGTCCCCGTGCCGTCGCACGTCGGGCATCTCAGCCGCCCGGTGTTGTAGGAAAAGTCCCCCGCCTTCAATCGCTTTTCTCTTGCAAGCGGCACCTTCGCGAAAACTTTTCTTAATTCGTCATGAACGCCCGCATAGGTGGCTACGGTCGAGCGCACGTTTATTCCTATCGGCTGAGCGTCGATAAGCCGAACCTTCTTAATCCCGTCCGCAGAGACGCTTTTTACGTGACGGGGAAGCTTTTTCCCTTCCGTAAGAGCCTGCAATGCGGGCACCAGGCTTTCCAATATAAGAGTGGTCTTTCCCGAGCCCGACACCCCGGTTATCACCGTCAGCCGCCCCTTCGGGATCTCCACGGAGAGCGGTTTTACCGTGTGGACGGCGTCGGTCTGCAATCGGATCGCGCCGAGTTCAAACATTTTTTCAGCGCTTATCTGTTGCCTTAGCAACGGATTTTTATGAAAATTGAGGTATTTGCCGATTTTGGAAACCGGGTTCAGGGAAAGCTCCGGGGCGCTTCCTCTTGCCATAACCGTTCCGCCGTTTCTTCCGGCACCCGGTCCCATTTCTATTATTTCGTCGGCTGCGGACAGTATTTCGGTGTCGTGATCTACCAATATTACGGAGTTTCCGTCCGCGACAAGCTCCCGCATCACCCTTTTAAGCCCTTCGATATTTTTCGGGTGGAGACCTATCGACGGCTCGTCCAGAACGTACAATACACCCGTCGTCCGGTTCCTGACGGCACGCGCAAGCTGCATGCGCTGCCTTTCTCCCGTTGAAAGGGTGACGGCGCTCCTGTCGACGGAAAGGTAGTCGAGTCCGAGTTCGCTAAGCCGTCCCGCTGCCGACAAAAAAGACTTTACTATCTTTTCCGCCATCGGGCGCATTTCCTCGGGAAGCGTTTCCGGAACCGTCTTTACCCACGCGGTAAGTTCCTTTAAGCTCATGCGCGAAACGTCGTCCAGCCCCAGCCCGTTGATTTTCGGCGCCCTTGCCGCCTCGGAGAGTCTCGAACCCATGCAGTCGGGACAATTCGTCTCTTTCAAAAATTTCTCTACCCTCTTCATGCCGGTTTCGTCTTTCACCTTCGAAAGCGCGTTTTCGACGGTACGGACGGCGGAGTAGTAGGTAAAGTCGAGCTCCGCCACCTGGTCGGAACTTTTGGCTTTGTAAAGAATGTGCTTTTTTTCGGGTGCGCCGTGGAAGACTATCTCTCTTTCTTCCGGGGTGAGTTCGCAAAACGGGATGTTTGTCCTGACCCCCATTTCGCGCGCGACATCCACCATAAGCGACCACATCAGCGAATTCCAGGGAGCCACCGCTCCTTCTTCTATCGAAAGGCTCTCGTCCGGAACCAGCGTGGCTTCGTCCACCGAGCGCACTATGCCGGTACCGGAACAGGTGGGGCAGGCGCCGCCCGAATTGAAGGACAACTCCTCCGCCGAAGGCGGATAGAACTCTTCGCCCGTCACGGGGCACTTCAACGGCTTTCCCTCCGCAACAAGAATGGTGGGCGGAAGGTATATTCCTCCCGGAGAGCGGTGCGACGCAAGCCTTGAAAACATCAATCTGAGGCTGTTTCCGAGCTCCGTCGCCGTGCCGAAGGTGCTTCTTATTCCGCCCACTCCCGGGCGTTGCCGCAGTGCCAGCGCCGCGGGCACAAAACGCACTTCATCGACGTCGGGACGAGCCGCCTCCGTCATGCGGCGCCTGGTGTAAGCGGACAGCGATTCAAGATATCTTCCCGATCCTTCGGCATACAATACGCCCAGCGCGAGGGAGGACTTTCCGGAGCCGGACACCCCGGCAATGCCGACGATTTTATTCAGCGGCACGTCGACGTCGATATTTTTAAGGTTATGCACACGCGCGCCGCGCACCTCTATAAACTTCACCTGAACCTCCCGTCAAAATACATTCCGTCACGTTCGACGCCTCGCTGAGGCATAGCCCTGCGACGGTTACGGACTTCCTTATATGTTATGAATTTCTTTTTAGGATTCCGAATTTATGTTTTCGGATACCGAAAACGCATTTTTCGGAAGGTAAAAAGAAGGCGGCGCTTTCCGCCGCCACGATTAATTCCTGCTTACTCCTCGCCTTCGCCTGTCTCGTCAAGGTCGTCCTCGGGGGAGTCTTCCTCCTCTTTTCTGTCTCCGCCGCGGCTGAATTTCAACTCCGAAAGGGGCAGCTTCTTTATCGCCTGAGAGCCGTCCTCGAAGTTAAACCTCAACTTGACTTCCTCGCGAAGGGGGTCGTTTTCGATGACGACGGCGTCGCCGTCCGGCGTGGAGACCGTAGAATTGGGCTTCGGCATCTTCTTTGCCATCTCCTGGTAGTAGGCGTTTTCATACTTAAGGCAGCACATCAATTTTCCGCAGGCGCCCGAAATCTTTTGCGGATTCGGCGACAACCCCTGGTACTTTGCCATACGGATACTCACCTTTTCGTAGTCTTTGAGGAAGGTAGTGCAGCAGCAAGGGCGTCCGCATTGCGCCAGCGCGCCGCGGAGCTTGATGTCGTCGCGTTCGTAGATCTGCCTTAGTTCTATGCGGTTTCTGAACAGCCCCGCCAGATCCCTTACGAGTTCCCTGAAATCTATTCGCCCGTCGGCGGTGAAGTAGATGATGACTTTGCCGCGGTCGAAGGTGTACTCGGCGTCGACGATCTTCATCTTCAAACCGTGCGCTTCCACCTTCTTTCTGGACTCCTCAACGAGCCTTCCGCGCTCGCCGAGATTGGACATATGCGTCGAAAAGTCCTCCTCGGTGGCTTTTCTGATCACCGGCTTCAACGGGTGGGTGATCTCCTTGTCGGGAATCTCGCGGTTACCAAAATGAACGGTGCCGAACTCGACGCCGCGCTGCGTCTCCACGACGGCTCCGTCGCCCTCGGCAAAGCTTTCGCCGCAAGGGTCGAAATAGTAAGTTTTCGAGTTGTTCTGAAATTTAATACCTATGACTTCCGCCATTTATACTTAGCCTCCAATATGTCAAACAACAGCTTTTCGCCGATGGTTTCGGGGGAGATATTGACCTCCGCCATCCGTCTTGCCTCGTTGACGGCGAGAATTGCCATCGCAAGCCCGCCGGGCGTAAATCCGTCGCCTATTTGTTCAAGTTCCGCGTCCCTGTTATAAGTGTAGCGCCTGACGTTTGACGCCGTAATCTCCGCCAGGACGTCGCGGAGTATCAGCTCGATAAAGTCGAGAATGCGCTCAAGCCTTTCCGTAGTGAACAGTCCGCCATAGACGTAGGGCGCCATATCACGCGTCTTTTTGCAGTTTGCGAGCAGCGAAAAGACGGCGGAGTAGTCCTCCTCAAGCCCCTCTTCCTCAGAGTAAGCCGTCGCGAGCGCGTAATTTCCGCCCGCCAGCCGCGACGCCACCAAAGCCACCCCTTTCGGTACGCCCGATTCCGTCAATTCCTCTTCTATATCGCCGTCGTCCGCAAGCGGCAGCCGCATTATCTTCATTCTCGAACGCACCGTTTCAAGCAGTGCCGATTCGTGCTTTGCACGGAAAATTATTATTGCGCCGGCAGGCGGCTCTTCCATTATTTTTAAAAGTTTGTTCTGCACATCGGCGCCCGCGCTCTCGGCGTTGTCGACTATGAACAATCTTCTTTCCGACGCCCAACCGCTTTTTTGGGCTTCCGTAATGATGTTTTCGGCATCCTGAACAGTAATCTTCTTGCCGCGGTTATAGATGTGAAGATCGGGGTGCGTTCCCTCTTTGAACAGCTTCAGCGACTCCTTGTCCCGGAAGACGTCCGTCAGGAGCACTTTGGACATAAGCTCAAGCATTATCCTGCCGGCAAGTTCGTCCTCGGAGACGATAAGGTAGGCATTGCCCACCCTTCCCGCCGAAACTTCGCCGAGAAATTCTTTATAAAATGCGCTTGCTTCGAGGCGGTCGGAGATCATATCGCCCCTCTCTTTTTCAATGCCTCCACTACCCTTCGGAAGGTGATTTCCTTGTCCGGGTCGGGGACTATCGGAACGATGCGTTCGGGAAAGCGTCTCGCCGCCTCCTTGAAACCGCGGTAACACTCCATATGAAATTCGAGGTGCTCCTGCTCGAAGCGATCATGCTCAACGACGGAACCCTTTCTCCTGCGGAAATTTTCGGTGGGCAGCATATCGAAAAAAAGCGTGACGTCGGGCATACAATTTTTTAGAACGTAGTCGTTCAGCTCCAGAATACGCTCCAAACCGAGACCCCGCGCGAAGCCCTGATAGGCTATCGAGGAGTCTATATATCTGTCGCAAATCACCGTTTTTCCCTCTCTGAGGGCGGGAATGATCAGCTCGTCGGCGTGCTCACGGCGCTGGACGGCAAATAGTTCCGCTTCGATTTCCGGGGAGACCTTCAGCTCGTCGGAGATAAGGATTTCACGGATTTTTTCGGCAACGGGAGTGCCGCCCGGCTCGCGTGTGAAGACGGCGCCGTCCCCCAGCATGGCGGCGAGTCGTTTGGCGTGGGTGGATTTTCCCACCCCTTCCGAGCCTTCGAATGTAATAAAAACTCCCTTTTTGTGCATCGCGCGACTTCCTTTTTTTCGAATACTATTTTATCACACTTATCCCTTCTTTATCAAGTCCGAACGCGCGTCCGGGCAATAAAGAAAGTTTTTTGAGGTATTCAAGCTCCCTTTCGCCTATCCTCTGTCCCGGAAAAATGGCGGGAGTGCCCGGGGGATATTCCCCGATTGGAGAAAAAGCACGCCTTCCGTAAGCCATTTCCGGCGGCACCACTTCGTAATCCTCTCCGAATTCCAGCCGCGTAATCGCTGCCGGCGGCGCTATCGGCTCCATAGGAGCGCCTCCCGTATCTGGATATTTTTTCAGCACTTCCGCCACCTTTCCCAATTTGTCGGCATTGAAGGGAGTGACTATCAGCGTGACGGAGTCGACAGAACAACACTCGGCAATTATTTTTGCTTCTTTAAGGCGGGAATAAAGTTCCTCTCCGCACCCCGGCGCCAATATCACCACGCGCGAAAAGTCGTCGTTTTTCAGCAGTTGCCTGCCGGCTTTTTCCGCCTCACGCCCGAACTCAAGCACCGCGCGCATGACGAAAGCATAGAGAGCCTCGCCGTTTTCGGAAAAGTACTTCGCCGCCCCTTCGATACTTGCCATAACCGGGTATGAAGGCGACGTCGTGTGGAACAGCCGAAAGGCGTTAAGGTATTCCTTAAAGCTTTCTTCGGGCACATGGAGTATAGCCCCACCCGTCAAAACCGGCATCGTCTTATGCAATGAATGGATAACTATATCCGCATATTCGGTAGCCGAAACAGGAAGTTTTGAACTGAACGCAAAATGTGCGCCGTGCGAAGCGTCGACGATTATCTTTAATCCTTCCCTCCTCAGTGCGGCGATTTTTTCATAAGGTACAACGCGTCCCGAATAATCCGGCGAGGTTATGACGACGCAGTCGGCGCCGCTCCGTCTCACTCCTTCTTCAAGCTCTGTTCCCGTGCTTTGATAGGCTTCTGCGCCGGTGAGACGAAGGGCGTTATACACCGACGAATGCGCCGCCTCGTAAATCAAAAATTTCGACTTCCTGTTTTTATATATCGCCGTCTGGATAAGTGTCGTAGCGCCCGAGGTAGAGAAGAGCACTTTTGAGGTACCATAGGCTTTCCCGACGGCGGTTTCGGCAGCGGCTAAAACGCCTTCCGGGTTTTTCAGATCGTCCGTGAGCGGCGTCTCCGTAGTATCCCACACGGCTATCGGGGCGTTAAACGGGGCAAAATCGACAAAACCCCCGCTGTGACCGGGGGTATGAAAAGAAATATATTCGGATGCTTCGACTAGTCTCGCTTCCAGCATTACTTCAACGGTTTCATCGTCGGGAAGAGCAGCACGTCGCGGATCGACGCGGAGTCGGTAAACAACATTATCATTCTGTCGATTCCGATCCCCAATCCTCCCGTAGGCGGCAAGCCGTACTCCAATGCGGTAACGTAGTCCTCGTCCATCATCTGCGCCTCTTCGTCGCCGCCGGCGCGTTTTCTGACCTGGTCTTCAAACCTGCCGCGCTGGTCTTCCGGGTCGTTCAGCTCGCTGAAGGCGTTACCCATTTCGCGGGCATTAATGAAAAACTCGAACCTTTCGGTGAGTCTCGGGTCGGAAGCTTTGCGCTTCGCAAGAGGGCTGACTTCCACAGGATAGTCGATGACGAAAACGGGTCCCGTCAAAGTCTCCTCCACCTTCTGGTCGAACACTTCGTACAAAAGGCTTCCCCATGTCGGCGCCTTCGGAAGTTCGACGCCTATCGCCTTGGCTTCGGCGGAAAGCTTTTCGACGTCCTGCGACCCACTGAAATCGAGCCCGGTGACCTTTTTTACGATTTCCGTCATTGTGATGCGCTCCCACTCGCCGCCGAGTTCGACGTCTTCGCCCTGGTAGTTGAGTTTCGTAGTTCCCAGCACCTTCAACGCGCAATATTTATAGAGCTCTTCGGTGATGTCCATCATGTCGTGGTAGTCGGCGTATGCTTGGTAGAGCTCCATCGTAGTGAACTCGGGATTATGCTTGGTGTCCATGCCCTCGTTGCGGAACAGCCTCCCCAGCTCATAAACTTTGTCGAAACCGCCCACTATCAGTCGTTTCAGGTAGAGTTCCGGCGCAATCCTGAGGTACATATCCATGTCCAGGGTGTTATGGTGGGTGATGAATGGTCTGGCGTTAGCGCCGCCCATTATCGTGTTCAGAATCGGCGTTTCCACCTCGATGAATCCCCTGTCGTTCAAAAACTCGCGGATGGCGGCAATGATGGCGGAGCGCTTTTTAAAAACTTCCTTGACCTCGGGGTTGACGATAAGATCGAGGTAGCGCTGCCTGTAACGGATCTCGGTGTCCTTCAGACCGTGATACTTTTCGGGCAGCGGACGGAGAGACTTCGTCAGCAGCACGAATTCCTTGACCTTGACGGAAATTTCCCCTTTATGGGTGACAAAAACTTCGCCCTTTACGCCGACGATGTCGCCGATATCGCTTTTTTTGAACTCGTCGTACTTCTCTGCGCCCAGCTCGTCTATCCTGAAATAGAGCTGAATGTCGCCTTTCGAGTCGCGGATATGAGCAAAAGCCGCTTTGCCCATCACTCTTTTTGACATTATTCTGCCCGCAACCGAGACGTACTTTCCTTCGTACTTATCCAAATCTGCGACGATATCGCGGGAATAGGCGTCGACATCGTAGTTCACCTCGCAAAACGGATCCTTCCCCGCAGCTTTCAATTCCTTCAACCGCTCCCTTCTGAGGGCGATGATTTCGTTTTCGTCCTGCTCCTCTACGGGCACAACGACATTCGCCGCCGCTTTATTAAGGTTTTTGGTGTTGTCCGCATTCATTCCGTTCATTACTTCGAAATCTCCAATACTTTCAATTTTATCGTTGCACCGCCGGGAGACTTGAAGCTCGTCTCTTCGCCCGCCTGCTTACCTATAAGCGCCTTCCCCAGCGGACTTTCGTCGCTGATCTTGCCGTTCGACGTGTCCACTTCGAGCGGATTGACGATAGTGTAGCTTTCTGCGTCCTCTTCGTCGTCTCCGTCGAACAGCACCTTGACCTTCAAACCCACCTGCACCGCTTTGGTGCCTATAAGGCTCATGTCTATCGGATATGCCGCCGACAAAATTTCCTCCAGTCTGACAATGTCCGTTTCGAGCTTCTGCTGGGCGTCCTTAGCCGCGGTGTATTCGGCATTCTCGGACAGATCGCCGAACTCCTTCGCCGTCTTCAACGCCAAAGCCACTTCGGCTTTGCCGTCGGTCTTGAGATAGTTCAGCCTCGCGGTGAGTTCGTCGTAGTACTTTTGCGTCAGCGCAATTTTCTTTTCCATTTTAACCTCGCTTCAATGCTCTTTACGCAATCGATTTCGGTGCGTCGGATTTTGCCCGCGCCACACAGATTTCAGTGCATTGAACTACATTATAGTTTAAATATAATATAAAGTCAATTATTAATATAATTTTCTTCCCGCGGGAATGAAGTAAGAGAACTTTAATTGCTCGCGAAGACAAAACCTTATGGAAAAGTTCGCCACCCGTGCGGACTTTTTTCATAAGGAGCTATTGATTGCGGGAAGAAAATTATATAGCCGCAGCTTGGGGCATATTTCACGGCGCTTTCGGGCGAAAAAAACAAGTTTCCCACAGGGGGCTCCCTTGATTGTATGTCTATACTAATCGGCGGGAGTTTCGCCCGAAACCGCAGCTAACGGAGGCTTTATCGCCTCCGCTAGCTGCTTCGCCGCAAACTAACGCAATCTCGACTTTAGTCTGTTCAAACAGCCTTTGTTTCTTTGCTTGCCCCAATCCGCTCCGTATCTCGTACTTTACACGCTCGTCTACATCTCGACGGCGTTATTATATAGTGAGGCATTTAATTTTCTTTCCGCAAAGGTAAAAGAAGGAAGCTTTAATTACTCAAGGAAACAGATTTTGGTTGAAAAGGTTTAATACATGTAGAAACATTTATTACAAGGAAGAAATTGAAGCGGAAAGAAAATTTTATCCGCGTATTAAGGCGCTCTTGCGGGCGCTTTTGCGTGAAATGTCTCTGTCATGTACATCTTTGTACACTCCTGCCGCCATTTAACGCAAAATCACCCGCAACACCGGCGTCCAAACTATGACTTGTTCAGGCAGCTTATATCCTCCGCCTTCGCCTCAATCCGCTCCGTATCCCGTTCGATACACGCTCGTCTACATCTCGACGACTTCATCTTACAGTGAGGGGTCTATTTGTTGTAGCCCTTCCCGCAAAATAGTAATAGATTTACTTTAATGCACGCATAAAAATTGTACTTATTAAGAAAGTTCCTATCCCGTGCGAGCTTTTTTCATCAGGAGTAAAAGATGTGGGAAGAGATTCATAACCGCGTCTTGAGACATACTTCACGGCGCTTTCGTGAAGGACAGGAGCGAAGCGACTGTCCGTTTTAGAGTTAAGCCTTGATAATACCGAAGAGAAGGAAGAGATATCGTCTTAGAAAGATAGATTTTGCGGGTGATTAAAATATTCTTAGGTCAATTATGCGGAGCTATAATAAAACAAACTATACGATAAAGTAAAGCGTAACAATGTTGACTATCGTGTAAACTATGAGATACGCAGCGGATTGGGGCAAGCAAAAGGAATATAAGACGTTTGAACAAGTAGGAGTCTTGTTTGCGTTAGTTTGCGGCGAAGCAACCGGCGGAGGCGATAAAGCCTCTACCGGTTGCGATTTCGGGCGAAATTGGCGAAGGGCTGTATAGACATACGCTCCGAGGCAACTCCCGAAGGGAGGAAACTTGTTTCTTTCGCCCGAAAGCGCCGTAAAATATGCCCCAAGCTGCGGCTATATAATTTTCTTCCCGCCCAATCCCTTCCTTATGAAAAAAGCCTGTACGTGCGTACAAGCTTTTCCATAAGATTTTGTTCAAGCGAGTAATTAAAGTACTCTTACTTTATTATTGCGGGAAGAAAATTATAAAAAAGTCTTCCGGGGTATTGATGGAAGGGAGATTTTGTGGTATAGTTTTGATGACTTTTAAAAACGGAGGATCGGGGA
>CALVTP010000041.1 GCA_944362765.1 uncultured Clostridia bacterium
CTGCTGGGCGCCGAAGTCATTGCGATGTATATAATGAAATCGCCCGATTTGAATAAATTGGGAGCGGGCTTTGCGATCGACCTGGGCTGGGGAATAGACAACAACGTCGCCACGATTCTGCTGATAGCCTCGCCGATGGCGTTCTATCTCGCCCTGACGGAAAAACACAAACTCCTCTATACCGTTTTGGGCATTCTGAACTTTGCCTTCACCCTTGCCACCTTCTCGCGGGGCGGCATCCTTTTCGGGACGCTCGGCGCGATAGTGACGGTACTTGTCGCATTGAAGCTCGGCGACAGAAAGACGCGTCTTACGATTTTTATTCCATGCCTTGTCACGATTTTGGCGCTCCTCGTAGTCTATTTTATATACATGGAGCCCGTAAATGCCCACATTTTGAAGCTTATCAACATAGACGACCACGGCATTTCGGGGCGGGACGACCTCTTCCGCGAAGCCGTTGACGTATTTAGGGAAAATCCCGTCTTCGGCGCCGGGCTCGGTTTCGACGGGGAGTACTACAAACAGCCCGAGGGAATGTATTTTTATTGGTTCCACTCCACTTTCTTCCAGATCCTGGGCTGTACCGGAGCGGTGGGACTCGGTGCCTATGCCGTTTACTATTTTGTCAGATACTTCATCGTTTTGAGGCGTTCAGAGCAAAATACCTTCGCTCAATTCGCCTTCATAGGGTTATTGTTTTTCGAGGCGTACTCGCTTATCGACACCGGCACTTTCATTCCCTATCCCATCATGGTGTATGTCATGCTGCTGACTCTCGCGGTGGAGCAGACCAACGACAACTTCCTTCCGGTGAAAGTCAGACTGAAATAGCCGGAAGGAGCGCGGCGCGCCGCCTGTACGGCAGATGGCGTGCCGCCCGGCTTCATCGGATTTTTGCAAAATCGCATCAATGAAAAAGCGCATACTCCGGTGTGCGCTTTTTTACGGCGTTCCGCAGGCGGGGGAGATCTCCGTACTGCTGAAACGCGGCATGAATACCCCTTAAAAACGGGGGAAAACGCCCTTAAACGGCTCCCGCGACGGCTCCCGCCGGTGGTCTGAAATTTTTTCGACGAAGAAAATTAAAAAAGCTATTGATATTTTATTTAAATACAAGTATAATGATAATTAATAATGGACTATTATACGGAGGAGTCCCGAGGGATCCCCTCGATAATTAAGGAGAAGGATATGATGAAATGCAGGGTTTGCGGTGAAATGAATCCCGATGGCAACAAGTATTGCGCGTCGTGCGGCGCCCGTTTGGAAACGAACGACAACTCGGCGCTGACAGAGGCATTGGAGACCGCCGAAAAGGAGTTCGACAAGGATTCTCTCGTGTCCATGGACAAATCGCGGATCACTTATGTTTGCTCGGTGTGCGGATCCGTCAACCGCATCGATCAGGACAAGTGCAGCCGTTGCGGCAAGCCGCGCCCGAGAAGCGAATATATAAACGCTTTAAGACGCATAAAGCAGGGCGACAAGCTCCGTGAGGAGCGCGAGACGCTGGTGGCTCCCATCGCAATTCAGCCGCCGGTGCCGGTTTTGGAACCCGAACCCGAGCCCGCTCCGGAACCTGCTCCCGAGCCTGCTCCGGAACCCGCTCCCGCTCCCGCTCCCGTGCCGGAGGTTCAGGGTGGTCAGGCGCCCGCCATCCAGCAGCCCTTTGTCATCGTTCCCTACGTCAATCCCACTCAGCCGCTGTGGCAATATAACCCCAATCAGCTCTACCGTTACGAGGCTTATACCCCGGAGGAGCTGGAAGCAAGACGCCAGCAGCGCGAGATGGAAGAAATGCAAAGAAAGCTTGCCGAAGAGGAAGCGGCAAAAGCCGCGGCTAAGGAAGCCGAGCCGGCTCCCGCTCCCGCTCCCGAGGTCAAAGCCAAATCCAAAAAGTCCCGCCTGAAACCGGCACTTATCGGCATTTTGGCGCTCGCCGCGGTGGTGCTGTCGGTCATCACCCACTTTACAACAAGTTTCGAAGTCTACGACGGCATGTCGTTTATAGATGTTTTCACCTGGAAGGTCTGGATAGAGAATACCTGGCTGTTTGTGCTCCAGGTAGCTGCAATCGCCATGATCGTGACTGCGGCATTCACGCTGCTGTATTCCGTTATAAGACTGTTTACCGGTAAACGCACCGCCATCGACTGGCTTGCTCCGTTGGTGTGGCTTATCGCGGCGGCGCTCTTTATCGTATCCGCTTATATGTGGGATGACGGCGTTTCGAAGATAGGCATGACCGGTTGGATAGTCGCGGCGTTGTCCGTTCCCGCCTTCATTATCGGGATCATTCCCGGCGCGAAAACCGAACGGAAGCCCGCCGCTTCCGTTTCGGGCGAAGCGAAATAGACAGTGCCGGCTCGCGTCTTTCGCGCGCGTACGCATATAGATAAGGTAAAATAGGCTGTGCCCGCTCTTCCTCATGGGAACCGGCGGAAAAACGATCCGAAAGGAGGATGTTTTATGACGAAAAAACAACCAAACGAGCTTCGTATGTCGAAAAGCGCTTATAAAAGCCCTTACATGCAAAGCATGGCGGCTGCCAGAATGGCAAAACCGAACGCCAAGTCCGTCAAAATGCGCCCCGTCGGCATTCCTTCCGCTGCGCCCGGTGCGTTCGGCGCTCCCGGAATGTTCGATTACGGTTTCGACACCGGCGCGGCTATGGGATACGCCGAGATAAAAGAGGAAAAGCCCAAGCGTGCAAGAAGGCTGGTGCCGGTGCTTCTGATAGCGCTGTTTACGTTGTTGTTCATAGCCGTATTGGGGCTCGGGTACGCAAATCTCGACATGCTGTCCGATTACAACAGCTACCTCGCGCTCTACGAGGGTAACCCCGACGCCGAGGATATCGTCCTCGACGACACAGAAGGTATAGAAGAGGGCGCCGAAAACGGTGGCGAAACGGAAGCGGAGGCTGCGGCTCAAAGCGAAGAAGAAACGGACGGCGATACCGCATCGGATGAGGCTCAGGGAGACGAGACCGAAGGCGAAACCGCCGAAGGCGATGCCGAAGAGGATATCGAGGCTCCCGCGTTGGTTTCCGTCGGAGTCGAAGATCTGTTCATGAGCTTTGCGGCGATGTTCGTCGATTCCATAGACGGCAGCGGCTACTACATGTACACCGAATTCTATCAGAACATAGACTCCGCCGATACCGTAACGATGATAGCTTCGTACGTTTTACCGGTCGCGCTGCTAATAGCCGCCGTGACGGCGTTGGTGTTCTTCATCCGCGCGCTTGTAGCGATGTTCGGCGCCAAAAGACGCAAAGGCTTTATCGCCTCTGCCGTTGTTATGCTGGTATTCACGCTTATTTCCGCTGTCGCGGGCTACCTCATGGTGGCGGGTACGGATTTCTCGCTCGTGATGAGCTTCCTCACGATGGACGGCACTCTTTTGTTGCAGCTCGGAATGGGTACGATAATTTTGGCGGCGCTGTCGCTTGTTACATTGATAATGAGTTTCTTTGCTTTCAGAAAGAGCAAGAAACTTTCCTGACCGCATATTTGAAATAACGGAGGAATGAGATATGTCTAAAAAGAAAAAAGAAGCCGAAGCGAGAGCGTTAGCCGAAGCCGAAGCACGCGCCAGGGCGGAAGCCGAAGCTCAAAAGAAAAAGAAACCCAAAGCCGGATGGCATAAGGTCTCCAACGGACCGGTTCCCGTTGCGCGTCCCGCCGAATTTATTCAGCTTACGCCGATCGTACAACCCATTCCGTTGGTCCCGTACTCCACGCAATTGCAGCCGCTCGCCATGTACGACGACGAGTACGACCCGAACGGCTACGACGAGGAATATTAAGTTCGGGAATCCGATTTTCGGCATAAAGATACCCATACCGCAGGTAATGCGTCGCGCAACAGGTTGCGGCGCATTTTAGGGGACGAAAAAGAGAGTTTTTACGCACTGCGGTATGTGAACAAACTCGGAAAATTCGCCGAAAATTTGGCAAAAAAATTTCGGGAAAAGTATTGAAATCTCTTCCCGCCTATGGTAAACTAAAAATACTATTTGTAATTGTTTATAATTATAAATAGAATTGCGGAGGACTAAATGGCTTCTGTAAAGAGCGCGAACAACGCAAAAACCAAATCCGTCAAACCCCTGAGGGCGGCGCCCAGACCGGCGTCCGCTTCGGCAAACGGAGTAAGGTATTTAAATCCTTACGCCGTGCGCTACAACGCGGGTATTGCGGGAATGCCGCGCGCCGCTCAGCCGCAGAGGAAAAAGGCTCCGCCGCCGCCCGTGCAAAAGAACAGGAAAAAGGAGCGCGACTACTTTTTCATCATGCGCAGGGGCGTATGTTTTATGATGTTGCTGCTTGCGATAGTTTGGGTGGCGGTCATCGCCATGAACTATCTTGTGATAATGCCGCAATACACCTCTTTCCTGGTCGTGCCCGATCTTACTCCGCTTGACGACAGGCTGGACACCGAGACGGGAGAGGTCGACGAGGGCGGCAATGCCATAGTCATTCCTTACGAGGACAAGAGCATTTATATCAGCTTCATCGACCCCATTCTGGGTGCCTTAAAGGAGTTGGTAGGGCTGGAGATGACCGATGACGCCGGCAACAGCATGTCGCCTTTCTATGATTCGTTTGCCCCCGCGCTTTCCGGCGCCGAAGAAGGTACCGGCGGTGAGGAAACGGACGACGGGACCGAAGAAGGGGATGAAGATGCCTCCACCGACGGAACGGAGGACGAGGACGTAGTTGCCGAGGCTTCCGAAGATGACGCTTCCGAAGATGACGCTTCCGGCGAAGGGACGACTGACGACGAGACCGAGGGCGAGGAAGGCAGCGAAGGTGAAGAGGGTACCGAGGGCGACGGAACCGAAGAAGGGGAAGTCGTCGAGGAGACCGGCATTGAATTCGGCTATGTCGAAGCCAACACCGATATCGATCCCGAAGCGAGGGAGCAGGACGGTATGGGCTCGATAGCTTCAATGGCATTCAGCTACGCTCCGATAGTGTTGGTGGTCGGTGCCGTGTTCGCCATCGTGATTATAATCTGCGCATTCCTGTCGCTGTTCGGAAGACGGATATTCAAAGGCTTCGGGCTGATGTCGATAATCATGTTGCTTGCCGGACTTGCGATGTTCGTCGCGGGACTCGCGGCAATGGGCAATTATATGGGCAATCCCTCCATCGCAGAAGACGGCACGGTGGTAAGCGTACTGGATTTCGGACAGCTGATGAACTTCGCGTTCGGCGTCTTCCAGGGCGCCCCCGCTACCGCTCTCGATCCCGCAGTGGACGTCATGCCGCTGACGATGGTGGCAGGTTACGGAATGCTCATAATACTAGTGATACCTGTGGTGATTTTGCTGCTCAGCATTTTTGCCAGGAAGAAAGTGCCTTACAGCATTTTCGATAAATAAAATCGAATCAATTGGTAGGAGGTTACCGTTATGTCGAAGAAGAAGAAACAACAAGAAGCCGAGAGGCTGAGAGCCGAGCAGGAAGCTCTGGCTGCAAAGGCGGCGGCTAAACCTCGCGTTGTTTTTCGCGTCATGAACAACTGCTCGCCGGTGCCTGTGGCGGCGCCTTCGGACTTTATCCAGCTTACCCCCGTGGTACAGCCGATACCGATCGTTCCGTACAGCTCGCAAATGCAGCCTCTGGCGCAATTTGACGACGAAGAAGGTTACGACGATTACGACGGTGACGACTACGAATAATATCGGTACGCGCACGCGCCCGATACAATTTTAATTAATGTGAAAATAATTTTGAGGAGGATATAACTATGGCAAAAAAGAGCAAAAAGCAACAGGCCCTGGTCGAAGAGGTCGCGGCGGAAGAAGTTCAGGAGAAAAAACCCGAACAACCCGTCGCTAAACCTAATAAGGTCGTTCAGCTGACTCCTATCATTCAGCCCATCGCCTTCGTTCCGTACTCCACCCAGGAGCAGGAACTTTACATGGAAGAAGAGGAAGAGGAAGCTGTTAGCGAGCCCATCCCGCAGGAAGAAGAGGTCGAAGCGCCCAAGAAGAAGGTCAGCGCTGCGGCTATATTCCTTTCGATCTTCAGCTTGCTTATAATCGCTGTGTTCGTTGCCGGTAAATGGGTATTGCAGGATTATCTTGCATGCGTCGGCGGCGTAGCCGGTCTCGATGTAACCCTCAACTATATCGAAGCGCAGGATTGGACGGATATCGTCTCCATTCTCGTAACGGTCATCCCCGTTTGCGCGGCACTCGTACTTATCAGCTCTCTTATCCGTATCATGCACAAAGGCGCCTGCGTCTTTGCGATGATATTCAGCCTTCTCGGCATTGCGGCGTCCCTCGCGGCTATCCTTATGCTCGCGCTCGATGACGCCGGCAATCAAAGCGTCGGTTACGGACTCTATGCAATGGCAGGACTGTCGCTCATCAATATGCTGATAGCCTTCCTTGCAAAGCGCGAACCCAAAGTCAAGGCGGAATAATTCAACACACGCTCAATACCCGGCGCCTTTGACCATTATAGATCAAAGACGCCGGGACAAAGTAAAAGTAAGTAGCTTTAGACCCTCAGCGGTCGGAGGAGGAGAACATGCTCCGTAGCAGGAAAAGAAAACAGATTTTCACAGCTGTCGAGGATAACATTTCCCGGGTGCCGCGCGGCGCTCAGTTCGAACAGCCCCAATCGGGACCCTTCCCGCAGGCGCAAGCCCCGGCAGGAGTTATCCAGATGCCCAATCTCGGGAATCTCCCCGTAGTCGGGAACGGTATGCCGATGGGACTTCCGAAGTATACCTCGGTGGACGAATACGGCAGGACGTTCAATCCTTTGGTTACTTACGGTCCTCAAACTCACAGTGCGCCGGTGCCGGTGGCGAAAGCTCCCGACATCTGCCAGATGAACCCGATAATTTCCCCGGTAGCCTTCATCCCGTACGCGGGTCAGCACCAGGAAATGTATCAAGTAGTCGATGACAACCAATAGAGGTAAACGCTCGATGGATAATAAGTTAAATCAGACGCCCCAAACTCCCGCCGAAGAGGCAGGCAGATGGGTGCCGGTAGACAGAAACAGCTTGGGATTCGACGTTCCCGCGCTTCCCAAAGGACAGCCCGTGCAGGGTCCCGACGGGGCAATGTATTGCGTCGGTAACTCCCAAAGTCAATTGCAATCCATTCCGTCCAACTCGATGAATGCCGTGCCGACTCCTTCGAGTATCGTTCAGATGCCGCCGATCGTACAGCCGATAGCGTTGGTTCCGTTCACCTCACAGAACCAGCCGCTCCTGCAATACGATCCGTATTCGCGTCCCGTCGATCCGCCGCCGCAATCCAAGTCTCCCATCTATATCCGGAAACCTTATATGGGTTTAAGCGCGGCGTTGATGATAATCGCTATTCTCGCGGCAGTCTTCATGGTAGTGCTGTCGTTATTCGACGGCAATATCTCCGGTACCCGCACCGCCGAACATCAATTTGTCGGCTTCGAAGTGCTTATAGGAGCAATCGACATCTTCAAGCTGGATGTGTTCGGTTTGACAAGCACACCTGGCGTTTACTATTCCACCGTCGTCGGTACCGCTACGGATACCGCGGCGAAGATCTTCGCATACGCGCTGCCCTTCCTTGCATGGATAATGGCTGTCGGTTTTGTATGTCTCGTGGTCAAGTACCTTATTAAACTTGTCCGTAAAAGATCGCCGAGGTGCTTCTCCGTTGCTGCGCTCATCGAATTTATCCTGTTCATAGTTTTCGCCGTGGGAGTTATGCTCATCACCAACGGTGAAATGGGTTCCGATATGGGCACCACCGTCGAACGCTTCTTCTTCATCGACTCCAAGAATCCGGCGTCGCTGATGATGAGTTGGGGCTGGCTTGTTTCCTGGATCTTGTCACTTGTTTTGTTTATTTTGCCATTCTTTGCCAGGAAGAACGCCTATATGGTCGATAAATCGAAGGTAGACGACGTGCACATTATAAACTGACCTCCGTCGCCGCCTTTCGGCGCGGCGATGACGATTTAAAACTATGAAAAAAGTCCGTTCTTAAACGGGCTTTTTTTATGCTCCGCCGCGCCCATGGAAAGCGCGATCCGGGAAAGGCATTTAAAAAGCGCGTGCGCCGCGGAAAGCCTCGACGCGGAAAACTTATTTTGGAAAAGGAGCGGCGCCGAAGGGGTATGTTAATAATTTTCTTGAAAAAAGCGCAGGATTGTAGTACAATAAGAATAAGCCCGTAACGGGCTGACCAAATAAGACATAGAGGAGAATATATATAATGTTCGAAAAAGTGCAAGCGTTGATATCCGAATTGATGGGGCTGGATAAATCGAAGATAACCGAACAAGCCGATTTTATAGTCGATCTGAAAGCCGACAGCCTGGACATAGTACAGATGTTGATAGCCATGGAAAACGAGTTCGGAGTAGAATTCGACGACGATGAAATGCATAGCATTAAATCGGTCGGAGATGTCGTACGTTATCTTGAAAAGAACGCGAAATAGTCCGAAAAGGGTGCCGACTGCCTGCTTAAGGTAGCCCGAATGCCGCTTATTTGTCCGTCCGGGACTTTTTGGAGACTTTCTATCCCGGATTCGGACAAGGCGTAAAAGAAGTTAATGAGCGCCTTTTACCGGCGTTATAAAGGATTTCAGACGGCTTGAAGCCGTGCTTTGCGTCGGACGATTATGCGAAAAAGTCAAGTTTTTCTTAAGAAAACGGTTGACAACGGGCTACTCAGGTGATATAGTGTATAAGCACCTTTATAGGAGGGTGTCATTTTTTTGAATGCAAATTCGCCGAAAGGCGGAAAGGGAAGGTAGGCTCTATGGCTGACAACAAGAAGAACGAGAAAATCACTTTGGCGTGCACCGAGTGCAAACAACGCAACTACGACACGACCAAGAACAAAAAGAACACTCCCGACAGGATCGAGCTGAAAAAGTATTGCAGATTCTGCAAAAAGCATACCGTTCACAAAGAGACGAAGTAATAAAAGGGGGAGGCTCACATGGCAAAGGACAGGGTCGCATTGGGAGGCGAGCTGGACGAAAGTGTAGTTCAGAAGCAGCAGGAGGCGCAAAAGGCTCCTAAGCAGTCCAACCAATCCAAGCAACCGAAGAAAAAGAGCTCCGGAGAGGCGCGTCCGAACATCTTCAAGCGTATTGCAAAGGTGTTCAGAGAGATGATTTCGGAGTTGAAGAAGGTAGAGTGGCCGCCTTTCAAACGCACCAAAAACAATGCGGGCGTATGGGCGAACCTCGGTACGGTAATCATTGTCGTAGTATTCTTCCTTGTGGTAATTACGGCGTTTGACACCGGACTTTTGGCTCTGTTCCAATTGCTGATGGGCATCAATCCTACGACGGCGGCATAGGAGGAAGCATGGCTAATTCCGATCAAGCCAAATGGTACGTCATACGGACGTATTCCGCTTACGAAACTTTGGTAAAGAAGAATCTCGAGTCGATGATAGCTTTGCACGGGCTCGAGGATCAGATCTTCGACATCGTCATTCCCACCGAAGAGGACGTCGTCGAGAAAAACGGTAAGCGCAAAGTCGTCGAACGCAAAAAGTTCCCCGGCTATGTATATATAAAGTTGATTTATTCGGAGCACCTCGGCTATTTCGTCAGGCAGATCCGCGGAGTCAGCGGTTTTGTCGGTCCCGAAGGCAAGGCGTTGCCGCTTACGACGGACGAAGTCAAGAGGATAGGGCTCGAAAAGATCACCGCCGCCGATTTCCATATCGAAGTGGGCGACAATGTAAGAATAGTCTCCGGACCGCTCGAAACCTTCCTTGCCACCGTCGAGGAAATCTATCCCGACAAGCAAAAGGTCAAGGTCATTGTGCAGATGTTCGGCAGGCAGACTCCCGTGGAGCTGGAGTTCAACCAAATCGAAAAGCTCTCAAACTAGTTATTTGTTTATAATGCAATGGGAGGACGGCAAAATCCCAATGTGTCGTCCGTTTGAACCTGATAGAAGGAGGATACTTCTATGGCAAAGAAAGTGACAGCAGTAGTCAAGCTGCAATTACCCGCGGGAAAGGCAACGCCCGGACCGCCCGTAGGTTCGACTTTGGGACCTCACGGTATCAACATTCCCCAATTCACAAAGGACTTCAACGACAGGACGAAGGACAAAGAAGGCTTGGTAATCCCGGTGGTCATCACCATTTACGCCGACCGTTCCTTTACCTATATCATGAAGACGCCTCCCGCCCCGGTGCTTATCAAAAAAGCCTGCGGAATCGAGACTGCTTCCGCCGCGCCGAACCGCACCAAGGTGGCTAAGCTCACCAAGGCACAGCTCGAGGACATCGCCAAGATGAAGATGCCCGATCTGAACGCCGCTTCGCTGGAAGCCGCGATGAGCATGATAGCCGGTACCGCCCGCAGCATGGGCATTACCGTCGAGGAATAAGGAGGTCCGACAATGAAAAAAGGTAAGAATTACACCGATTCCCTGAAACTTTACGACAAGCATAAAACCTATGAAACCGCCGAGGCTATCGACCTTGCGATACAGACCGCAAAGGCTAAGTTTGACGAGACAATAGAAATTTCCGTCAAGCTCGGCGTCGACCCCCGTCACGCCGACCAACAAGTCAGGGGCGTTGTGGTGCTTCCGAACGGAACCGGTAAGACCGTAAGAGTTTTGGTCATCGCAAAGGGCGCCAAAGCCGACGAGGCTGCCGCCGCGGGAGCCGACATCGTAGGCGCCGAGGAGATAATCCAAAAAATCCAGGGCGGCTGGTTCGATTTCGACACCTGCGTCACCACTCCCGACATGATGGGTCAGGTAGGTAGGCTCGGTAAGCTTTTGGGGCCTAAGGGCTTGATGCCGACTCCGAAGTCCGGAACCGTCACGATGGACATAACCAAAGCCATTCACGACATCAAAGCCGGTAAAGTCGAATACAGGGTTGACAAAACCGCCATCATTCACTGCCCGATCGGCAAAAAGTCTTTCGGCGCCGAAAAGCTTAAAGAGAACCTTACCGTCCTGATGGACGCCATCATCAAGGCGCGTCCCGCGGCGGCAAAGGGCACTTATCTGAAGTCTGTGGTGCTTTCCTCGACGATGGGCCCCGGCATCAAAGTCAACTACAAACAGGCGTAATTCGGAATTTTTCCGCAAAACGTTTGACAATCCGCCTTTATAAGGCTACAATAAACTAAAGTTCCTTCCGAGACCGCGCGTGCTACGGCGTAATTTCCCTTCGGGGATGCGTGCGCAGAAGAAATGAAGTTTACCCCGATTTTTCAGGTATAGCTCCGTTTCTTCGACGGAGCTATAAATCTATAAGGAGGTACAAATGGCTTCAAACGCAATTCTGGAACAAAAGAAACAGCAGGTTGAAGAGATCAAAAAACTCGTTACCGAGTCCTCGTCCTTCGTTTTGATCGACTATTGCGGCATCACCGTCGCGCAGGACACCGAGCTCAGAACCGAGTTCCGTAAAAACGATGTCAAGTATGCTGTTATCAAGAACAGACTTCTGAAGATAGCTTTGAACGAACTGGGCTATACCCAATTCGACGAGGCGTTAAACGGACCCACCGCGGTGGCGTTCGGCGGCGAAAACCTTGCCGCACCCGCCAAAATAGCCAACGAAAAGGCGGCTGCCTTCAAGAAGATGAAGATCAAATGCGGTATGGTAGACGGCATCTTCCTCGACGAAGAGGGCGTAAAACGTCTCGCAACGCTGCCTTCGAGAGAAGGGCTCATCGCCCAAGTGCTCGGTATGCTGCAAGCGCCTATCGCGGCTTTCGCAAGAGTTATCGACGCTATCGCGAAAAAACAAGCTAACGCTTAACAAATCAAAAAATTATAAGGAGAACCAACAATGGCAGATATAGCAAAAATCGTAGAAGAAGTAAAAACTTTGACAGTTCTGGAGCTTAACGATCTCGTTAAGGCTCTCGAAGAAGAGTTTGGCGTAAGCGCGGCGGCGGCTGTGGCTGCTCCCGCAGCAGGCGGCGCTGCTCCCGCAGCGGCAGCCGAAGAAGAAAAGACCGAATTTGACGTCGTCCTGACCTCCGCCGGCGGCAACAAGATCGCCGTCATCAAGGCAGTCAGAGAAATCGTTTCCGGTATCTCTTTGGTCGACGCGAAAGCTATGGTCGAAGGCACCCCGAAGGCTATTAAAGAGGGCGTAAGCAAGGAAGTTGCCGATCAAATAGCCGAAAAACTTAAGGCGGCAGGTGCCGAAGTTGAAATTAAATAATTTTCTTCCCGCGATATTTAAGTTAGAGAACTTTAATTGCTCGCTTGAACAAAACCTTATGAAAGGAAGTCCGTACCCCGTGCGGACTTTTTTCATAAGGAGGGATTGATGCGGGAAGAAAATTATTTTATACCCGCGGCTTGAGGCATATTTCACGGCGCTTCGCTTCATAATACCGAAGAGAAGGAAGAGATATCGTCTTAGAAAGATAGATTTTGCGGCGGAGTGACGAAATGAGAGAGCGGCATACGACGTATGCCGCGAACGATATTTCTATACTCAGGCACAAAAAATACTGTCTAAGGCGATAGAAATTTCTTCGAAGCGGTATTATTGAAATAAAGATGGGTACTGTAAGCAAAAAGAACACAGTTTGCACCACTACAAAGCTTGCGACACCGAAGGAAGGCGAGCACAAGCAACACGCTATCAATCTATCTATCACATATTCCTCAACTATCAATATTTCTGCAAGAAAACAAATATATATTCCCAAATAAATTCAATTAATTTAACAAAAACTATTGCAATTTACTCCCCTTTATGATATAATTATAGGGGACGGATACGGATACTTTATAAGCTATCGCTCCGTCGGCTCGAAGGGTGTTTGCCCTTGGGGCAAACACTTGGGCTACGCACTTTTGCTACCGCAAAAGTGCGCGCCCGCGCTCGCTCGAATCGTGGCGGAGTCGTTAATATCGTGGCAATTCTTCATCACAAGGTGGTCGCTTCGCTCCGATATGATTAAAAAATTTATTGCCGGTTGTATGATTTAAAACACGCTGCTTTGCGGCAAAAAAATCGCGCCAGGCGCGATTGGG
>CALVTP010000042.1 GCA_944362765.1 uncultured Clostridia bacterium
CTTCTTTCATAAGCCCTCCCGGATCTGAATTTTATATGTGCGGTAGTAGTTTACGTCTTTTGCGCCGATCTATTCCGGCAAAAAACCTTAAAAAACGACCGTTCATATATTTTAATTATACCGATTCCGTATATATGTGTCAACGGGTCTTTTTTCGCCGCGCTTACCGAATTGTATGTTTGTCAAACATTTGTTACACATTGGAGAAAAAAGAAGAGAGGAACTCATTGGGGGACTTCCAGCCCAAGGGGCGCATCGGAAAGTCCCGCCTTCCGGTTGTTCGCCCTCACTTTTTCCTGGAGTGAGTGGCGTAAACGTGCTTCAAAGCAACTCCCGCCTTGTCCAAAGCCACCGTCAGCGGCACGCCGATGACGACCACCGCTCCCGCTTGAGTCACCAAAAGCATGGCGAAATTATACCAATATGCGGCGTCGCCCGCGGCAAGCATCCACATCAATGGGAGCACCGCCGCATTCACCAGAATGGGCGGAATGGCGCCGACAAGCGCCCTCAGGACTATATGCACCTTTGACATGCGTTTGCCGATAAGGTATGTGATCAGCGCCGCTATAAGCGTTGCAAGCGTGCCGAAAACCATGTCGTACCACATATACGGCGACAGCACGTTCGCCATGAGACACCCTATCGTCACACCGAAGACCGCCTCGGGAAAAATTATCGGAAGAAGCGTCAGCGCTTCGCCGATCCGAAATTGCAGAACGGGACTGAACGCTATCGGCTGCATGAAGAACGTCAAGACGAAGTACAGCGCCGCTTCTACGCCCATCCGGGCAATGATTATCGTTACTCTTTTTCCTTTTGTCATCAGCTGACCTCTGTGCGTTTTTATCGGTTTCGGGCAACCTTTTTCAGTCTTTCGGTTACCTGTTTCAAAAGTTTTGGGTCTATACTGCGTCGCGGCGTTTTACGACGAAATAGCTTAATACAAGCATTGCCGCCATATATACCGCCCACACGGGAAGGGAGATGAAAAAGTCAGCGCCACCCGTGACGGTGGAGCTTATCCCTACGAACTGCCCCCAATCCAACGCGTTGGAGATAAAGAATCTTCCGAGCCCCGCAAGCGAAATTATGCCGCCCACGACGTCCACCAGAATTATCGGAGTGATAATGGCGACGACGCGGTTTTTGGTGACGACGCCGACAAAAAAGGCGATGACGGTATAGCTTAACAGCATTATCAAGTCCGTCGTAAAGCCGATCCCCAGAGCTGCCGAAGAGGGCGCGAGAGTCGGCGCCGAGTTATTGAACATGAATACGGCGCGGACGTTTTCCGCGGGGAAGAAGGAGTAACCCAATACCACAAGCAGCAAAAACATCGCCGCATACGCCGCTACGGCGTGGGTGAACGCCGCCAGCAGTTTGGCGGTAGTCAGCGCGTTGACTCCGACGGGACGGGTCAGCACCAATTTAATGGTTCCCGACTTAAACTCGTCGGCGAAGGTGCTTCCCGCCGCAATGGAAGCATAGATGAGCGGAAGCAGGAAGAGGATACTTCTCATAAGAGTCACGAACATTTCCGCCGTCACCTCTCCCGAGGCTATCGCGCCGTCTCTCATCACGCCGATCCGGACTCCGTAGAGTTCGTTATCTCTCAGGTACTCGAAAAATGCTATCTCCCCTTTTACATAGTAAATGTAATCGGAGCCGCGATAATAATCGTATCCCTCTTCTTCCTTTTGAAGCTCGCGTGCTTCGAGCTCCGCGTAAAGGTAGTTCAGCGTCGTCAGAACCTCTTCCTGCGTATAGCTTTGCCCCGTCGAAGAGACGGCGGGCGCCCCGGTGTCGAAGTTTACCCCCACGGTGACTCCGGATTCGGAGTTCATACTATCCCGAATGTCCTCTTCCACTCCGTTGACAAGGTCGTTGAATGCCGTGAACAGCACCGCCATCAGAAGCGCAAGCACCACGGTGATGACGGAAAGCGTGATGATGGCGCCTCCGGAAGTTTGTTTTCTGAGTTCTCCCCAATAAAGTCTACCGAACATCTTCCGCCTCCCTGTCGCCCGGAACACTTTCCGTCCGCGAGTGAACTTTACTCATAAATACATCTTCGAGGCTGACTTCCTCCTCGGCAACGCCGTAGATATTCAGTCCGCTCATAACAAGCTCCCTTGTTATCTCCGACAGCTCCGCCCCGGTGCGGAAATGTACCTCTCTCCCGGTCACGACGGCACCTTCGACGCCGAATTTTGCTTCGAGGATCTTTTTGGCTCCGGCGGGATCGTCCGATCTGACAAAAAGTTTCCTTCCTTCGCCTGCGGACAGTTCGTCTATGGACATCGAAGCCGCGATTTTTCCTGCCGAAATTATCAGCACGCGGTCGCACATCAGCTGCATTTCGTGTAATTGGTGCGAGGATACCAACACCCCCGTTCCGCTTTCCGCAACCGAACGGATAAGGTCGCGGATCTCCTTTATGCCGTCGGGATCCAAGCCGTTTGCCGGCTCATCCAAAATAAGGAGTTTGGGCTCCGTAATCAGCGTTTGCGCTATCCCTAAACGCTGTTTCATTCCGAGAGAATAAGTTTTGACCGCAGACTTTTTCCGCTCCGTCAGCCCCACTCGGGCGATGGCTTTTTCGACTCTGTCGGCGATGATTTTCCCGAGCTTTTCTTCCTTTGGATATCCCTTCCTAAGTGCCGTTTCGTCGGAAACGGAAGCAAGGTATTTAAGGTTCCACTCGGCGCTCTTTTTCAGATAGAAGTCGGGGTTTTCGACTATTGCTCCGAGCGAGCGGAGCGCTCCTACATGGTCTTCATTGAGATCGACTCCGTCGATTTTGATGACGCCTTCGTAGTTTGCAAGCCCCGTTATCGCCTTTATCGCCGTCGTCTTGCCGGCACCGTTCGGTCCCAAAAAGCCGACCACTTCGCCGGGACGGACTTCGAAGGAAATGCCGTCGACGGCTTTTACCGTACCTCGACGGCTTTTGTAGTACTTTTTAAGTCCCGACACCTCTAATACGGGCGTTTTTTCCATATACTCTCCTAAACGTTGAATCTGAACAGCACGACGTCACCTTCGCGGAAGACGTAGTCCTTGCCTTCGCTGCGCACCTTTCCCTTTTCCTTGGCGGCGTTGAAGGAACCGCATTCGAGCAGCGTGTCGTAGTCGACGACTTCGGCGCGGATGAAGCCGCGTTCGAAATCGGTGTGGATCTTACCCGCCGCCTGCGGCGCTTTGGTGCCTTTCGGGATCGTCCATGCGCGGGTCTCCTTTTCCCCTGCCGTCAGAAAACTCATCAAGCCCAGGACATCGTAAGAGGTCTTTATCAGCTTGTCGAGCCCCGACGAATCGAGACCCAGCTCCTCCATGAACATCTCCCTGTCTTCGGGGGAGAGTTCCTGCAATTCCGCCTCGATTTTTGCCGAAAGAGTGATAACTTCGGAGCCCTCTTTTGCGGCGTACTCTCTGACGCGGTCGACATAGGCGTTGCCGCCCGTCTCGTTTTCGGAGACATTTGCGACATATATGACCTTCTTCCCGCTTAAAAGGTACAGCGGCGCGATGTATTGACTTTCCTCTTCGGTAAGGTTGAGCGCCCTGAGGCTCTTTCCGTCCCCGAGTTCCTTATAAACTTTTTCGAGCGCTTCGAGCTCCGGAATATATTTCTTATCTCCCGACTTCATCGCCGTTTTGGTGCGGTCGATGCGCTTTTGAAGCGTTTCGAGGTCGGCAAGGATCAATTCGGTATTTATCGTCTCTATATCCCTTATCGGGTCTACGGAGCCGTCGACATGGGTGACGTCGGCGTCGTCGAAGCAGCGCACCACATGCACGATTGCGTCGACTTCGCGGATATGCGAAAGGAACTTGTTGCCGAGCCCTTCGCCGTGGCTTGCGCCCCTCACGAGCCCTGCGATATCGACGAACTCCACGGTCGCGTAAACTATCTTTTTACAATTATAAAGCGCCGCCAGACGGGGAAGCCTCTCGTCTTTGACCGCCACCATCCCGACATTGGGTTCTATCGTGCAGAAGGGATAGTTCGCTACCTCCGCTCCCGCCTCGGTCAATGCGTTGAAAAGGGTGCTTTTACCGACATTCGGCAGCCCCACGATGCCTAATTTCATCTATTTATCCTCCTTTTTGGAAGAAAAGTGTTTTCTGAGCTTGTTCCTTGCCGCCGCCAGCGCGTTGTCAACCGCCTTTTCGTCGATACCCAGCTTATCCGCTATCTCCCCGTAGGAATACCCGTCTATGTACATGGAAAGCACCTCCCTCTGGCGGGAACTCAGGAGCGCCTCCGTCCTCGCCGAAAGCGCCCTGTCGGATTCCTCTCTTAGGTAATTAGTCAGCGGATCGGGATAATATTCGGCGATTCTTTCGGAACGTCCCTCTTCGCCGTCTTCGAATTCGAGCTGCGCCGACACTCTGTTGAAGACATTCGCCGCGCCGAGATTCCTGCGCATGACGCCGGTTAAGTGGTTCCGGACGCAGACGGCTGCGTAGGTTTTGAAGGACGCGTTCTTTCCTTCCTCGAAACTCAGCGCGGAGCGATAGAAGGCGTACATCGCCTCCTGCACCAGATCCGACGCGTCGCCGCCGCCGACAAGGTAGTACTTCCTCGCCAGCCCCACAAGCATATGCTTGTACTTTGCCAGCAGTCTTTCGTACCAATCCCCCTTTTTTTCGGAGAGTATGGCGATATCCTCTTCCGCCGAGAGCTCTCTGTCGCGATCGACCATCACTTCGTCCTCTGTCTTACCGCTTCATAGACGACGATACCCGCCGCCACCGAGGCGTTCAGCGAATTCAGCTTCCCGAATTGGGGAATGCTTATCACTCCGTCCGCCAATTTTTTGGTGAGACGATGCACGCCGCCCCCTTCTCCGCCGATGACAACGGCGATGTCGCCGGTGAGGTTGGCGGAATAAATATCCTCGCCCTCCATGTCCGTTGCAAACACCGTCACGCCTTCCTCTTTCAAGTATCTGACTGCGTCGTTTATATTGGTGACTTTCGCCACTTTTACGTACTGCACGGCACCTGCGGAGGTCTTGGAGACGGCGTCGGTCACTCCGCAGCCGCGGTGCTTCGGTACTACCACGGCGTCGACGCCGGCACACTCCGCCACGCGGATGACCGCCCCGAGATTATGCGGGTCTTCGATTCCGTCCAGAAGAAGTATCATCAGGCTGCGCCCTTCCTTCCTTGCGCCGGTCACTATCTCTTCGAGATCGAAGTAGCTGTAATCCGAACTGACGGCAATGACGCCCTGATGGGCAGCGCCGCCGGCGTTTTTGTCGAGCCACGCCTTGTCGGTAAAGACTATCTTCACCCCTCTTTCGCGCGCCTTTTTGAGGATACGCGAAACGGCGTCCGACCTTAATTCCTTCTGAACGCAAAGCTTTTCTATATTAGCGCCCGCTTCGAGCGCCTCGTTTACGGCATTTCTTCCTATTTCCAGCATCTTTCGTCCGTTTAAGCGCCTATGCGCACGCGCCTTGCGCACTTGTATGCGCATTTATATATTATATACAAGCGGCGCCGTTTGTCAATCTCCTCGTTTACGATTCGGGGTCGTCTATCGGTACCGTCACGGGGATGTGGCGCTTGTAGACCGTCCACTCCGTAAAGCCTATGTCCTTTGCCACCCGCGCCGCAAGCGGATACTTCGCGCCGACGTCCGAAGGAACGTGGGCGTCCGAAGAAAAGGTTATCTTCCTCCCGCCCAAGGCGTAATAGCGTTCCAATATCGCCCTCTCCGGCAAAAACTCCGTCAACGGGTGGCGGATGTGCGTATTTATCTCTATACACTTGTCGCGGGCGATGATCTCCTTTAAAAGAGCGTCGATTTTATCGAGGTATTGCGGCTGAACGAGACTGACGTTCGGATAATCGCAGTACCTGGTGATATATCCGATATGCCCCACGATATCGTAATGATACGGCACTTTCAGCGACTCCGCGAGAAGGTCGAGATATTCGTTGTATACTTCGTCCTGCTCCCGCCCCCGATAGAAACGCCCGAAATAGGCGTCCCCGCCGTGAATGGTGTGGATGGAGTTTATAACGACGTCGAAGTCGTACTTTTTCAGCTCCTTTTCGTACCACGGCGTCGCTTTTTCGCAGTACGCGGCTTCGACGCCGAAGGCAAAATATATTCCCCCGAAGTCAACGCTCCTGAGCTTTTCCACCCGCTTATAGTATCTGGGAAGATTCAGCTGCTTTAAAAAGCGCTCCTTTCTGCAATACTTGTAGTCGCGGTCGAGATGTTCGGTGACGGCGTAGTAGCCTAATCCCTCGGCTTTTGCCGCTTCCAGCATCTTCAACGGATCGGCTCTCCCGTCGTGAGAGTATTTCGAGTGGGAATGGGAGTCGACTTTCATCACATCTCCTCGGGAGCGGCGACTCCGATAAGTCTCAGCCCCTCTTTCAGCACCACGTGCGTCGCGTAAACCAATTGAAGCCTTGCCCGCCTTTCGCCTTCCGGCGCGTTCAGTATGCGGTGAGCAAGATAATAGCGGTTGAAAGAGCGCGCAACGTCAATTATATATCTCGTCACTACACTGGGTTCGTACTTCGAAAGCGCCTCGGAGACGGTCTCACCGAAACGCGCAAGGAGGGAGACGAGTTCCTCCCCTTCCCGCCCAGAAAGCGCAGACAATTCCTCTTTCGTAAGCGGAGCGCCTTTCAGCGAGCCTATGCCGCCCGCCTTCCTTAGCACCGACTGCGCCCGCGCGTTGGTGTATTGCACGTAAGGTGCCGTCTCTCCGTCGAAGTTAAGTACCCTGTCGTATGAGAAAACAATATCTTTTATGCGGTTGTTGGAAAGAGCAAAAAACACCACCGAGCCCACTCCCACCTGTTCTGCCACGGCGGCGGCGTCCGAGAGGTTCTCGTTCTTTTCTTTTATTATCTCTCCCGCCTTTTCGACGGCTCTGTCCAGAACGTCCTTTAACCACACCACCTTCCCTTTCCTGGTCGACATCGTGCCGTCTTCAAGCGACACCATGCCGAAGGGTACGTGAACCATGTCTTTGTACCAGCTCTCGCCCATCAGTTCGATAACCTTGAAAAGCTGCTTAAAATGCAGGTTTTGCTGGTAAGCCACGACATAAAGCGACTTGAAAAAATCATATGTCTTTTTCCTGTAAAACGCCGCCGCCAGATCCCTTGTGGCATACAGCGTTGCGCCGTCGGCTTTTACTAAAAGACAGGGGCTCATCCCCCACTCCTTCAGGTCGACTATCTTGGCACCGTCGGAAACGGTTATCAGGTTTTGGGCTTCCAATCTTTCGAGTATGGGAGCCATTTTATCGTTATAGAAAGCTTCGCCGTTGTAGGAATCAAAACTTATCCCGAGGCGGGCATAAACCTTTCCCACCTCTTCCAGCGTCTTTTCCTTGAACAGATTATAAAGCCTTGTTGCTTCGGCGTCGCCGTCCTCTATGCGCTTGAACCAGCGGCGCGCTTCCTCTTCCAGCTCGGGGTGGGTTTCGGCTTCCTCGTGGAATCTGACGTAGATTTTCGTGAGAGCCATCACGCCGTCTTTTTCTATCGCCTCGTCGGAACCCCACTTTTTATATGCGACGATGAGTTTTCCGAACTGCGTACCCCAATCGCCGAGGTGGTTGATGCCGACGGGCTTATAGCCGCGCTTTAAGTACATTCTGTACAGTGCCGCGCCGATCACCGTCGATGAAAGGTGCCCGATGTGAAAAGGTTTTGCGATGTTTATGGATGAGTAGTCTATGCAGACCGTCTTCCCTTCCCCTTCCGCGGAAGAGCCGTACTCCGGACCCTTTTCCAACACCTCCGCCAACAGCTTCCCCGCCGCCTGCGTTCTGTCGAACTTGAAATTGAGATAACCGTTCACGGCTTCGACCGCCGAGAAGGGATTGTCGCGGGCGAGGATACTCTCTTTGAGCTCCTCGGCTATCGCCTGCGGGCTCTTCCTCAGGATCTTGGCAAGTCTGAAACAAGGCAGCGCGTAATCCCCCATCGAAGTGTCCGGGGGCAACATGATATAAGAGGCAAGCTCTTCTTTATCGAGCCCGTCGATGTCAATAAGCGCTGCTATCAGCAATTTTTTATCGTCCGTTTTCTGCATTTTTTACTCCCTTTCGTCGATCCTTTTCGTTATTTTTCTGTTTGCGGTTTTTGTCGCCCGTTTGCGGTTTTTGTCGCTTGTTTGCGGTATTTGTCGAGCGCGGTCGGTTGACGGCGGTTTTTGCCGCCTTATCCCGCACTACGGAGCGGACTCTTCGCCCGAAGGCGCGTCCTCGGGAATGACTTCGCCGTCCCGGACGCGGTAATAGTGCGCCCCCGGAACGCAGGGCGGGTCGGTACAGGTAACAAGCGTCTGCACCCCCTTCACCGCCTCGAAAAGCCCCTCTCTTCTTCTGGGGTCGAGTTCGCTCAGCACGTCGTCCAGGATCAGAACGGGCTTTTCCCCGGTGCGCCGCTCGAAAACGTCGGTCTCCGCAAGCTTCAACGCCAGCGCCGCCGTACGCTGCTGCCCTTGAGAACCGAATTTTCTGAGGTCGACGCCGTCCGCCGCGATCCTGAGGTCGTCACGGTGCACGCCGACTCCGGTAAATTCGAGACGGATGTCGTTTTTTCGGGATCCGAGCAATTTATTTGAAAACTCTTCCTCGCTTTCACCGCAGTCGCTTTCATATTTTAGAGTCAGTTTTTCGCTTCCGGATGTCAGCGCGGCATGCCTTGCCGCCGCCAGACCCTCAAGCTCCTTCACGAACGCCCTGCGACACTTCGCAACGAAAGCCCCCATTCTCGACATGTCGGAATCGACGATGTTGAGATAGTGCCCGAGCGCCTCCTTGCCGCGATACTCTTTCAGAATCTTGTTCCGCTGCATGAGGAGCGAATTGTACCGTTTCAGCGTATAGAAGTAGCTCTTGTTCTGCTGACTCAACGCGATATCCAAAAAGCGCCGCCTGTCCTCGGGGGCGCCCCTGACAAGCTTCGTTTCCTCCGGCGAGAAAAACACCGTGCCTATCGCGCCCATCAGCTCTCCCAAGCGTCTGACCGGCAGCCTGTCGATAAAAACTTTTTTCTTGCCGTCGCTTCCGACTACTATGTCGACGGTATGCCTCGAAAAACGCGTTTTTACAATTACGGATACCGAACAACCGTTTTCGGAGCCCCATTTTACCAAGTCTTTGTCCTTTGACAGCCTGGATGACCGCCCCAAAGAACATAGATAAACCGCGTCGACAAGGTTGGTTTTTCCCGCCGCGTTCATGCCGTAAATAACCGTCAATCCCTCTTCAAAAGGGACGTCCAGAAAGCGGTAGCTTAAAAAATTTTCGGCACTCACGCGTTCTATGTGCATCAGTCCTCCAGGTTGTACGGGGTGACTTGGTAGACGTAGTGGTTCAGCCAATTATAGAACAGGAGATTCCCGGTCGAGTTCCAGCTCATATTGATTTTGTTGATGTCGCCACCGATGAAGTAGTTCGCGGGCGGGTCGATTTTTATGCCCTTCCCTTTGTCGCGGAGGTACTCGTTTTTCAGGGTCTCCCTGTCGTATTCGGAGTGACCGAAGAAGAAAAACTTGCTGTCGTCTTTACTTTTGACGATACTTATTCCCGACTCGTCGCCTTCTGCCAGCACCCTCAGTTTTTTATTTGCTCTGACGGCGTCGGCGTCGATTTCGGTGTAGCGGGAGTGCGGAATGGAGAAAAAGTCGTTCAACCCCTTCAGCAGCGGTTCATATGCCGCGGTGGCGTGATTTTTAAAGACGCCGAAGAGCTTTTTCGGCAGCGATTTTTTCTCTATACCGTAATAATGGTACATTGCCGCCTGCGCTCCCCAGCATATAAAGATCGTCGAGGTCACCATTTTGTCGGCATAATCGAAGATGTTTTTGAGTTCCTCCCAATACGCCACTTCCCTGAAATCGAGGTTTTCAACGGGTGCACCGGTCACTATCATGCCGTCGAAGCGCACGTTGTTTATCTCATCGAAGGTCTTATAGAAGCGCTCCATGTGGTTTTCGGAGGTGTTGGTCGACCTGTAAGTCGCCGTCTTGATAAGCGTCAGGTTGACCTGCAACGGAGTATTCGCCAACAGCCTCAACAGCTGCGTCTCGGTTTCTATCTTTGTCGGCATCAGGTTGACGACGGCAATTTCTATCGGACGGATATCCTGCGACTCCGCCCTCTTTTTCGGCATTACGAAGATGTTTTCTTTTTTAAGAATCGAAAATGCCGGAATATCTTTGGGTATGACTATCGGCATACGCCCTCCTTATTTTAACGTAGCGTTCAATGCCTCGGTGACGTCTCGGATGATGTCTTGCTCGTCCTCGATTCCGACGGAGAGTCTGACCAGATTGACGGGAACACCCGCCTTTTCAAGCTCTGCGTCCGTCAATTGGCGATGGGTGGTCGAGGCGGGATGCAGAACGCAGCTTCTTGCGTCGGCGACGTGAGTGCAGATCCTGAAAAGTTTCAGCTCCTTTTGGAATACCGCCGCGGCTTCCCTGCCGCCCTTTATCCCGAACGAAACCATACCCGCCGCCATACCGCCGTCAAGATATTTCTGTGCGCGTTCATAATCGGCGTCGCCCGGCAACGAAGCGTATTTTACCCACTCCACCGCGGGATGTTCTTTCATCGCCTTTGCCAAAGCCAAAGCGTTGGAACTGTGTTTCGGCATCCTTAAATGCAGAGTTTCGCACCCCAAATTCGTCAAAAACGCGTTGAATGGGGAGATGATGGCGCCGATGTCGCGGTTTACCACGGCGCGCAGTCTGAATCCGAACGCCGTCTTTCCCGCGTCGGCGAAGACTATGCCGTGATAGCTTTCGTCCGGGGTGTTGAACAGCGGATAACGGGGGTTTCCTTTAAAAACGAAATTGCCGCCGTCCACCACGATCCCGCCCACCGAAGTGGCGTGCCCGTCAAGGTATTTCGTCGAAGAATGGACAACGACGTTGGCGCCGAATTCTATCGGGCGGCAGAGTGCGGGGGTAGCTATCGTGTTGTCGACGATAAGCAAAATGCCATACTTTTCGGCGATCCGGGAAAACTTTTCGAAGTCGGCGACTATGCCTGCGGGATTGGCTATCGTCTCCATGAAAATAGCCCTGGTTTTGTCGTCTATCAACCCTTCTATCTCCTCCGCCGGGGTGTCGTTTTCCACAAAGCGGCAATCTATCCCCAATCTTCTCAAAGTGATATTGAAAAGGTTGAAACTTCCGCCGTATATCGTAGCCGTGGAAATAAAGTTATCCCCGGCGTTCAGAATGTTCAACATCGTAAGAGTGATCGCCGACATGCCGCTTGCCGCGGTGACAGCGGCGGTACCGCCTTCGAGCGCAGCCACCTTACGCTCCAGCCCTTCAGAAGTAGGGTTGGAGATTCGGGTATAGAAATAACCCACTTTTTTGAGGTCGAAAAGTTCCCCCATCTCCTCGGGGGTATCGTATGCAAACGTCGTAGATTGCACTATCGGCATAACTCTCGGCTCGCCGTTCGACGGGTTATAGCCTGCTTGCACGCATTTTGTGTCGAATTTATCCATGATGTCCTCCGTTTCGGGAATTCCCGAATCGCTTGATTTTCGTGGTTAAGGTCTTGGGCAGCTTTGCCGCTTCCGCCGCAGGAAAAGCCGTTCTGCCGCCGCTGAGAAAAGTTCGCGGGGAGTTATCGGGCGGTCAACGGGCATTGGCTTCCTTTATCGCGCGCATGACTGAGCGTTTTTCGTCGCGCTCCTTTATGTCGCGGCGCTTGTCGCGCCCCTCTTTGCCTTTTGCAAGCGCCAACTCCACCTTCGCAAGCCCCGTCTTGAAATAGATGGAGGTGACCACCAGAGTATATCCCTTTTCCTGAACCTTCTGCTGCAGTTTCAATATCTCTTTTTTGTGAAGAAGGAGCCTTCTCGAGCGCTTCGGATCGGGGTTGAAGCGGCTTCCCTTCGCATAGGGCGAGATGTGAGCGCCCACCAAAAAGACCTCCCCGTTCCTTATTACGGCGTAGGAGTCCTTCAGATTGACGTTCCCCAGCCTCAGACTTTTCACTTCGCTTCCCTCCAGCGCGATACCCGCTTCGAAGGTCTCCTCAATGAAATAGTCGTGATAGGCTTTTTTATTTTGCGCTACCCTCTTTATCATTTTACCGTTCCTTGTCCCCGGGACGCGGTTTGCGCCCGGGCTTCGATTTATTATACCATATAAAAAAATAAATGGCTATAATATATATAGCCATTTAACGATACTATCGGGTCTTGGGAGCCTAGATCGACTTGTCCAGAAGGAAGAAGACAAAGAACAATATCGAGCACACCAGCATCGAAATGGCTATCCCGACCGTCCAGCGCTTGAATTTGGATTCCATCGTCTTCGCTTTGTTTTTGCCGAAGAAGGTCTCCGCCGCGCCCGTTATCGAGCCGAGATTGCTTTGATTGCCGCTTTGCAGCATGACGATGACTATCAACGCTATTGCAAGCAGCGCCATGACAATCATCAACGCTATCATTAATCCCATATATACTTCATGCATTGTCCTGCTCCTTATTCGGTTCCGGGACGAAATTACGACCTGTCGCTCCCGAAACGCCTAACAATGATACCACAAATATATCATTCTAGCAAGCGTTTTTATCATTTTTCTCCCCGAATTGTTGTCGTAACGGCATACGAAGCAAAGACATACTTCCCGTTTTCTTTGTCGACGCAAGTTGCGGGGAGTTGCGCTTATCCTCACCTCAAAGTCTTGACCTTTGACGGAACCTTATGCGGCTTGATTCGAATATTGTTTACTGTTCGGGTTTAAGACACATCGCCAACCTATGCGGAATGTTTCGTATACGTGTATGTTTGTCAAACATTTTTACTCATATTCCGCAGCAACAGTAAATAAAAGAAAAACCTAAAACGACCTGCACTCAAAGTGGTTCGTTTTAGGTTTCGCGTGGTGGAGATAAGGGGATAGCGACGATCTATATAATCTATCCCCTTTCTCCGGCTGGCATCGTTGTGTCGTGCTTTT
>CALVTP010000043.1 GCA_944362765.1 uncultured Clostridia bacterium
GGCAACAACGCCTACTATCATTGCTCCGGTTGCAATAAGTACTTCAAGGACGAAGCGGGCACGCAGGAGACCACCGTTGAGGCGGAAGTAATTTCCGCCACAGGTCACAATTGGGATAACGGTGAAATTACTACTGCCGCAACCTGCACGACGGACGGAGTCAAGACTTATACTTGTTTGGATTGCGGCGAGACAAAGATTGAGACAATCCCGGCATTAGGTCATGGGATGACCATCATCGAGGCAAAAGACGCCACCTGCACCGAAGCAGGGAACGACGCATATTACCATTGCTCGCGTTGCGATAAGTACTTCAAAGACATAGAGGGCGAAGAGGAGACTACCGTCGAGGCGGAAGTAATTTCCGCCACAGGTCACAATTGGAATAACGGCGAAATAACTACTGCCGCTACCTGCACGGAAGACGGCGTAATGACCTATACCTGTCTGAATTGCAGTGAAAAAAAGACGGAGACTATCCCTGCCGCGGGTCATGATTACGAGGAAACCGTTATAGAAGCTACCTGCACCGAAGAGGGTTATACTTTGTATGAATGCAGGAATTGCGATGATTCCTATACGGATAACGAAGCAGCCGCGTTGGGTCATTATATGACATTGACGGAAGCGAAAGACGCCACCTGCACCGAAGCGGGGAACAACGCATATTACCATTGCTCGCGTTGCGATAAGTACTTCAAAGACATAGAGGGCGAAGAGGAGACCACCGTCGAGGCGGAAGTAATTTCTGCCACCGGACACAACTACGTAAACGGCGAATGCGTAAATTGCGGAGCGATTGAACCGGGATACGGAGATGAAGAGGTATATACCCGTGTGGATGAGGACGGAAACGAATCGGCGACGGGGGATTATATCCTGTTCGGTTCTTATCCGCAGACGAAGGTTACCGACGCTTCGATAATTTCGGCTTTGGGCGGTTTTGACGAAAGCACCTGGACAAGCTACGGGTATTTCATTGAAGGACAAGTGTCCGACTATATGTACTATATCGACAAGGAATACAACGGTGAAAAATACCGCGGCGTGTACTTTATAAGCTACCGTCCGGAATATTGCGACAATACAAGAAGCACTTCGGATAGCGATCAGGACGACAACGGATACGTAACTTCCACCGTATATTGGTTCAAGTACGAGCCAATAAAGTGGCTGATAGTCGAAGAATCGGACGGTAAGGCGACGCTGGTTGCCGACCTGATACTCGATTCGCAGCAATACGACTACGAAGCGAATAAGGAAACGTACGGTAACAACAACTACGCCGAAAGCACGATAAGGGCATGGCTGAACGAGACCTTCTACAATACCGCATTCAATGAATTACAGCAATCGATCATTCAGACCGTCGAGGTAGACAATTCGGCGGCAAGCACGGGTAACGGTTCCAACCCTTATGCCTGTGAAAACACTTCCGACAAGATATTCCTGATGTCCTATGTCGAGGCGACTACCTGGTTTACAAGCGATCCCGCACGGGAGAAGCAGGGAAGCGATTATGCAAAGAGTCAGGGGCTGTGGGTCAGCACGAGTTCCTCTTACTCAGGGAACAGCTACTACCGGCTGCGCTCGCCTGACTACGACCTTAGTATCCTCGCGCGCGTCGTCGACTACGACGGCGGCATCGTCCGCAGCGGCGCCGTCGTCGACTATACGAGCGACGGCGTGCTTCCCGCTTTGGTGATTGAGCTGAGCGAGTCTGTGGAGCATATCCATACTATGGAAACAATTTCTGCAACGGAAGCCACCTGCACCGATGAGGGAAATAACGAATACTATTATTGCTCCGGATGCGATAAGTACTTCAAGGACGAAGCGGGCACGCAGGAGACCACCGTTGAGGCGGAGACAATCCCCGCGGGACACATTTGGAACGATGGCAAAGTTACCACCGCGGCAACCTGCACGACGGACGGCGAAAAGATTTATATATGTTTGAGTTGTGACGAAACGCGGACGGAAACCATCGTCGCAGCCGGGCACAAGTGGGATGAAGGTGAAATTACTACCGCCGCTACTTGCACGGAAGATGGGGTTATGATTTTTACCTGTTCAAATTGTAACGAAACAAGGACGGAGACAATTTCCGCAACCGGGCATAATTATGTAAACGGCGAATGCATGGTTTGTGGCGAGGAATTCTATACCGAAGGTTTGGAGTATATGCTCAGCGGCGACAAAACTTATTACATTGTCACCGGTATCGGTACTGCCTCCGGCGATATCATTATTCCCGATACCCATGAAGGGCTTCCAGTTACTTATATCGGAAGCTCTGCATTCGAGAATTGCAGCAACCTGACATCGATAGAGATCCCCGCAGGGGTCACAAGTATCGGAGACTGGGTGTTCTCCGGATGCAGCAACCTGACATCGATAGAGATCCCCGCAGGGGTCACCAGTATCGGACACTCTGCGTTCGAGGATTGCAGCAGTCTGACATCGATAGAGATCCCCGCAGGGGTCACTAGTATCGAAGGCTTTGCGTTCCGGTATTGCAGCCATCTGAATACTGTATATTACGCCGGCAGCATAGAAGATTGGTTTAATATTGAGTTTGAATACAGTAGTTCCAATCCGTTAAGTAACGGTGCCGATTTATATATCGGCGGAGAATTGGTGACCGAAGTGGTAGTGCCCGAAAGCGTTACGACGATAGGCTATCAATTAAGAGGTTGTACAAGCTTAACATCAATAACCATCCATTCAGTGGTTACTAGTATCGGATACGAGGCGTTCTACGGATGCAGTAACCTGACATCGATAGAGATTCCCGCAGGGGTCACAAGTATCGGAGGCTGGGTGTTCTTCGGATGCAGCAATCTTGAAAGCGTTACTTTTGCCGAAGGAAGCCAGTTGACTAGTCTCGGAAGCAATGCGTTCGACGGCTGCAGCGCCCTGACATCGATAGAGATCCCCGCAGGGGTCACAAGTATCGGAAGTAGAGCTTTCGAGAATTGCAGCAGCCTGACATCGATAGAGATTCCCGCAGGGGTCACTAGTATCGGAAGCTATGCGTTCTCTGGATGCAGCAATCTGAATACGGTATATTACGCCGGAAGCATAGAGGATTGGTTAAATATTGAGTTTGGTGGCTATAATTCCAATCCGTTAAACAATGGTGCCGATTTATATATCGGTGGAGAATCGGTGACCGAAGTGGTAGTACCTGAGAGCGTTACGGCAATAGGCGATTATCAATTAACCGGCTGCACAAGCTTAACCTCGATTACCATCCATTCCGGGGTCACTAGTATCGGAAACTATGCGTTCAACGGATGCAGCAATCTGAATACGGTATATTACGCCGGAAGCATAGAGGATTGGTTAAATATTGAGTTTGGTGGCTATAATTCCAATCCGTTACGTTACGGCGCCGATTTATATATTGGCGGAGAGTTGATGACCGAAGTGGTAGTGCCCGAAAGCGTTACGACAATAGGCGATTATCAATTTAATGGTTGCACAAGCTTAACCTCGATAATTATCCATTCCGGGGTCACTAGTATCGGAGAGCGTGCGTTCGAGGATTGCAGCAGTCTGACATCGATAGCGATCCCCGCCGGGGTCACAAGTATCGGAGGCTCTGCGTTCTCCGGATGCAGCAATCTTACCGGCGTCAGCTTTGCAGAAGGAAGCCAGTTGACTAGTATCGGAAGCTATGCGTTCTCGGATTGCAGCAGCCTGACTTCGATAGAGATCCCCGCCGGGGTCACTAGTATCGGATACTCTGCGTTCGAGGATTGCAGTGATCTTGTAAGCGTTACCTTTGCCGAAGGAAGCCAGTTGACTAGTATCGGAAGCTATGCGTTCGACGGCTGCAGCATCCTGACATCGATAGAGATCCCCGCAGGGGTCACAAGTATCGGAAGTAGAGCGTTCGAGTGGTGCAGCAATCTTGAAACCATTTACTACAACGGCACAGAGGAGCAATGGATTGCGATAGAAAAGGGTGCGAATTGGGACTTAAATTGCGGAAACTACGAAGTTGTATTCCTTGGAGACGCGGGCACCGAGGGAGGAGAGAGGTAAGAGCTTCAATCCACAAAAGTTAAAGGATTCAACCCGTAACAGGTAAATGAATGTTCCCCGTCGGAAAAGCTTCCGGCGCAAAAGTAGAAGTTTACCTGGGGAATTCTTCCGTTGCCGCTTACGTCGCGTACGTTCCGGACGACCCCGGCACGCTGTGGACGGTGTTCAGCTACGACTCCGTTACCGGAATAATCACTCCGATAAACGACGTGACGTACCACTCCTCTCCGTCCTCGATAGGACAATAACAGTCGTTATTCCGACATAAAGCCCGCCCCGCGCGGGCTTTATTTTCGGGGAATATAAAAAATCTCTTTACCCACGAAAAAGTAGTGACAATTTGTTGATTTACTTTCTCCGTTATGATAATATATTTAAGCCATAACACACTCGTTCGGAGTTCGGGGCAGTTGCCTATACGGTCGCCTCGGGCGTTGAAGGGCGGGGAGGATTAAAAACAAGGAGGTTATTTTTTAATGGCAGTTGTCACAATGAAGCAGCTTTTGGAAGCAGGCGTTCACTTTGGTCACCAGACTAAAAAATGGAACCCGAAAATGGCGAAGTACATCTATGACGCGCGTAACGAAATCCACATCATAGACCTTCAGCTCACCGTCGACCTTATCGAAGAGGCTTATAAGTTCATTCATAAAGTCGTTTCCGAAGGAAAAAGCGTTTTGTTCGTCGGTAAGAAAAAACAGGCGCAGGAAGCCATAAAATCCGAAGCCGAACGCTCCGGAATGTTCTACATGAACCAAAGATGGCTGGGCGGCACCCTGACCAATTTCCAGACCATCAGAACGCGTATCGACAAGCTTAACAAGCTGAACCAAATGGAAGCTATAGGCGAGTTCGAACTCCTCCCCAAAAAAGAGGTAATCAAGCTTAAAGCCGAAAGAGATACCTTGGAGAAAAACCTCGGCGGTATCAAAAATATGCGTACACTTCCCGGGGCTTTGTTTGTCGTCGACCTCAGAATAGAGCACATCGCCGTCAAAGAAGCCAGAGCTTTGGGTATCCCGATCGTAGGTTTGGTCGATACTAACTGCGACCCCGACCTCGTCGACTACGTCATCCCCGGAAACGACGACGCCATCCGTGCCGTAAAACTCATCGCTTCCATCATCGCCGACGCCGTCGTCGCCGCCAAAGAGGGCGTTGAGTACCTCCCGAGCGCCGAACAGGAAGAGGAAACCGTACAGGAAGTTAAAGCCGAGGAGATTTTCACCGACTCCGAAGCCGAAGCTCCCGCCACCGAAGAGTAATTTAAGGAGATATAATTATGGCATTCACAGCTAAAGACGTTCAGGATTTAAGACAGCGCACCGGCGCAGGTATGATGGATTGCAAACACGCTCTCGAAGCTTCCGACGGCAATATCGATAAGGCTATCGAGTGGCTCCGCGAAAAAGGCATCGCCACCGCCGCTAAAAAAGCAGGGAGAATCGCTTCTCAGGGCGTAGTCGATTCCTATATCCATATGGGCGGTAAAATCGGCGTTTTGGTGGAAGTCAATTGCGAGACCGACTTCGTCGCCAAAGGCGAAGGCTTCCTTTCCTTCGTCCATGACGTAGCGCTCCAAATTGCAGCCGCAAAACCGCTGTATGTCTCCAAAGAAGAAGTCCCCGCCGACGTCATAGAGCACGAAAAAGCTATCGCCAGGGCGCAAATCGATAACGATCCCAAAATGGCTAATAAACCCGACGCCGTAAAGGATAAGATTGTCGAAGGTAAATTGGAAACCTACTACAAGGAAAACGTTTTGCTGGAACAGGCGTTCGTAAAAGAGCCCTCCATGCAGATCAAACAACTCGTCATCGAATGCACCGCCAAGTGCGGCGAAAAAGTTTCTATCCGCCGCTTCACCCGCTATGAGATGGGCGAAGGCTTGGAAAAGAAAGTCGATAACTTCGCCGAAGAAATCAATGCGGCAGTCGCCAACATGAAAAAATAGTTACCCGAAGGGAACGCTTCGAGCGTTCCCTTTTTTTTAACCGACTCCCTCGGCGGGAAAGGAGCTGCATAAGAGTATGGGAACCAAATATAAACGAGTGCTTATCAAACTTTCCGGAGAAGCTTTGGCAGGGGAATCCGGATTCGGCTTGAATAACGACGTCGTTTCGGGCGTTGTAAAGGAGCTGAAAGCCGTCCACGACATGGGTGTCGAAGTTGGCGTCGTAGTCGGCGCAGGAAACTTCTGGCGGGGCAGACAGGGAACGGAAATGGACAGGGCTACCGCCGACTATATGGGTATGCTCGCCACCGTTTTGAATTGCCTCGCGCTGCAGGACGCCCTGGAAAGGGAAGGGGTGCATACGCGCGTTCAGACTGCCCTTCAAATTACCCAGGTCGCCGAACCGTATATCATCAGAAAAGCCATCAGGCACATGGAAAAAGGCAGGCTCGTCATCTTCGGCTGCGGCACCGGTAACCCTTATTTTACTACGGATACCGCGGCAGCGTTGCGCGCGGCTGAAATAAAAGCCGATTGCCTGTTGTTGGCTAAAAACGTCGACGGAATTTACGATTCCGATCCGAAAGTCAATCCGAACGCAAAAAAATTCGACCGCATCTCGGGAATGGAGTTTATCTCACGCGGACTCACTGCCATGGATACCACCGCCGTAAGCCTCTGCATGACCAACAAAATCCCCGTTATCGCCTTCGGCTTGAACGAACCCGACAGTATCCGTCGCGTCGTTTTAGGTGAAAGCCTCGGAACGATTATAGACTAGGCTCCGAAATCAATCTTTTCAATATTACCCCCCGGATAATTTTCGGGGGTTTTTTAATTGTTTTTTCGGAATTATCAAGATTTTCGACTCTTGACTTTACCATGCGTTGATGTTAATATAAGAATGTAAAAGGAATTGCGATATGAAAAAATCAGCTTTAATTATTTTATTAATTGCGTTGCTTTCGATTATTGCCGTGACCTCGGTAGGCTGCTTACCGCCTATGAAACTTTACGATACTCCCGAATATGCATACGTTACTTCTTTGCACGGCGAAAGAGTAGACTTACATATTCAGTCGGTTCAAAGGAATATATTAAAGACTTTTGACGGTGAACGGAATCTTTCGTTTTTCAACTCTTATGCCAAAAATCTTTCGGAAGTGTCCGAAGCGTTGACTGCGGCGGACGAAAACAATAGTTGCCGCATCGTAGACGATAATTTGTTGGTATACGATACGGAAAATAAGGTTTCGGTATTGGTGGAATACGACTGCGCTATAGAACAAAGGAGGCCTTCCGAAGACGACCCGAATGTTGACGAAACATATTATGTTTATACTTATACGGTGCGCAATATGGGCGGTTGGATATCGGACAGCGATTGTTTCGTAATGATACCCGCACACTTAATAGATTACGCGTTGAAACCTACAGAACAAACCAGATTATGCTATTATACCATAAACCAAGGAATAGGGTATCCCACAAGATATTCCATAGATGACTTTAAGGAATTCTATGAATTTAACGGCTACGAAGTAGTTACGGAAGGGAATACTTTGACAATTACCGACCCCGCTCCGCGTAAACTTTCCGAAGAAGTTTATGGCGCCGCGGATAAAGTGCGACCTAAAACTCTGAGCTTTACATTGAGCTTTGCCCCCGGTTCCGTTACATTCCGCGTTTGAATATCGGATGTCCCAAAAACTGTTAATATCGGTAGCGATTGCTACCGATATTTTAATTTTATTGAATTACTATGACGTCGTTCCGGGCGTTAAAAAGTGCACAGTAGGAAAATAAAAAATAGAAATAAACTCTTGAACGGCAGACTTTAATATGCTAAAATATAAAAAAATAAATACAGGAGTAATTATGGCTAAATACGAAGTTGAAGAAGTTCAATTAGTCTTTGACGATCTTTCCGACAGAATATCCAAATCGATATCCAATCTCCGGGAAGAATTGAGAGGCATGCGTGCCGGAAGAGCTAATCCGCATATTTTAGATAAAATCACCGTTCCTTATTACGGAGTCGATACGCCTTTAAATCAAATCGCAAATATCACCGTTCCCGAAGCCAGACTTTTGGTCATCAACGTATGGGATCAGGGTGCCTTGAAGGCTGTCGAAAAAGCTATCATCGCCGCTAATGTCGGCATCTTCCCCACTAATGACGGCAAGGTGCTGAGAATGGCGTTTCCCGAACTCACCGAGGAAAGAAGAAAACAGCTTTCAAAGGAAGTCAAAGTGCTCGGAGAAGGCGCCAAAGTTGCGTTAAGGAATATCCGCCGCGACGCCGTCGACGTTTTACGCTCCTATAAAAAAGATTCCGTCATCACCGAAGACGACCTTTACGGCTACGAAAAAGACGTCGACAAACTGATTTCCGACTCTATCGCCGACGTCGACAAACATTGCCGCGAAAAAGAAGCCGAAATTATGGCGGTATAATGAAACATCTCGGGATTATTCCCGACGGCGCGGGAAGGTGGGCTTCCGGTAAAGGGCTCCCCAGAGTTAACGGTTATTTCTTCGGAACGAAGGTGATTTCCGAACTTATCGACGCCGCCGACGAATTGAATATCGAATGTCTGTCGTTTTATTGCGCCAGCGTCGAAAATATCCAAAAAAGAGGGGAGGCGTTTTCGCTTTCGCTCTCTTCCGTTTACGTAGAATATTTCCTTGAAACCTTGAAGCCTATGGCGCTTTCGAGGGGGTATAAGGTTTGCTTTGCGGGCGATTTCGATAAGCTTTCGCCGGAGTTGATGAGTTGTATTGCCGATCTTAACGCCCGGACGATCAACAACACCAAAATGACAATAGCTTTTGTCTTCGCCTACGACGGAATGGAGGAAGTAAAAGAGGCGTTCAACTACGTTTTCAGACAAAAATTATTGAACGCCGATTACACCGAAGCCACCATCGACGAGGTCGAGCGCTACATGTATTCTGCGGCGCTTCCTCCGTTGGACGCCGTTTTGAGATACGGCGGAGTCAGGAGGCTTTCCGGATTTTTGCCCTTTTCTTCGGCATATGCGGAGCTGTTTTTCACCGACAAACTCTTTCCCGACGGCGACAAGGGCGATATCTACGACATAGTAAAAAAATTCAGACGCGTGAAACGGAATTTCGGAGGTTACCGTGAATAAAGTTTTAAAACGTACGCTGACGGGGCTGGGGCTGTTGGCGGTGCTTATAGGGTTTATATTGCTGACGGGGCTATGGGACGGGAAAGGTCAACCTTTCTTCGACGCCCTTCTTATAATAGTCATGGCGTACGCAACATATGAAATGATAGTTTGCGTTAGGGCAAGCGGTTATCGCGTTACGGTCATACCGCTTTGCCTCGCTATTGCAGCCATTTATCCGATGATCACCTTCTTCGGGTATACAGGCTTTTTCGTGACGCTCGGCGCGGCGTTTGTGCTGGCGTTCTGCTTTTTTATCTTTGACGGCAGAGTAACTTTGAAAGATATGCTGATGAGCGCATTTATTTTGCTTTATCCGATAGCGCCCATCGGTCTCGCTCTCGTTATGACCTCCCTTTACGGAATGATTCCGCTATTGGTAGCCGCTGCCGCCGCCATGCTTTCGGACGCCATAGCTTATTACGCGGGCTCCGCTATCGGCGGTAAAAAGATTTTCCCTGCAATAAGCCCTAAAAAAACATACGCGGGCTCGATTATAGGTCTCCTCGGCGGTGCCGGCGGCGCAATGATAGTCTATGCTTTATTCGAAGTTGCGCCGCTCCCGATTAACGACGTAATTACCTTTGAAGCGCTGCTGCCGGAAACTTATATTCTGTTCTATTGCCTTGCGGGTACCGCCATAGCAATTGTTTCCGAAATAGGCGACCTCTTCGCGTCGAGGATAAAACGCGAACTCGGGATCAAGGACTTTTCGCATGCGTTGGGTTCGCACGGCGGGCTGTTGGACAGACTCGACAGCATCATCTTTGCCATCGTATTCATGGCGATAATAATGGCGTTTTTGGTATGAGTATAAGAGTCGCCATTCTCGGCGCAACGGGGTCGATAGGCAGACAGTCGCTTCAGGTGCTGTCCGAAATGAAAGAGTACGGCTTTAAGATCGTACTGCTTTCGGCATACAGAAACTCCAAGGAGCTGGTAAAAAAGTTCGGCTTCGACAAAGAATTGACTATAATTTCCGAGTACCCCTCCGGCATCGCCGCTGATTGCAGGGAACTGACGGGAACGGAACTTCTGGGACGGGAGGAATTTTATCGCGACGTCGACATCGTCATAAACGGTATCGGCGGACTTTCCGGCACGGCGCCGAGTATCGCGGTGCTTCAGGCGGGCGCAAAACTTCTTACGGCGAACAAGGAATCCGTTGTGGCGTTCGGGCGGCGCATAAACGAATTGAAAACTGCGCTTTCCGGTACGATTGTGCCGCTCGATTCCGAACACTCCGCCATTTTCCAATGTCTTCTCGGCGAAGAAAGAGAGGGGATCGAAAAACTCGTTCTGACGGCTTCCGGCGGAGCCAACCGCGACAAGTCTAAGGAGGAAATTGCCGCTACGACGGCAAAAGAATGTTTAATACACCCCAATTGGTCGATGGGAGTTAAGGTGACGATCGATTCGGCGACGCTTATGAATAAGGGGCTCGAACTCATCGAAGCCAAGAATTTGTTCGGTATCGAAAATATCGACATCAAAATCCATCGTCAGTCGGTGGTGCACGGTGCGGCGGCGTTCAGAGACGGAAGTCTGAAGGTATATGCCTCCAAACCGGACATGAGGATCCCGATAGCCTATGCGCTGAGCGCTCCCGAAAGATACAAACTTTCTTTTTCCGACAGGATAGGGCTGGAAGCTTTGAACGGATTTGTCTTCGAGGAACCCGATGAGGAGCGTTTCCCCTGTCTTAAAACAGCAAAAGAAGCGGCATCATACAATACCGACAGGGCGGGAGCGGTGCTGTGTGCGGCAGACGACATCGCCGTCAGACTTTACCTTGAAGGCGCGATCGGTTTTTACGATATTTCCGCGATTGCGGAAAGGGCGCTCGCTCGCTTTGCCGAGGGGAAAGAGTTATCGGATTTAAATGATCTGAATAGTATTACCGAGGAGGTACGAGAATATATTTTAGAGAATACGGGAGGCTTGCATTAGATGCTTCTTGCTACCTTCGCTTCCGTCATGGAGACAATCGGGTTCATACTTTTAGGTTTGTTGATGTTGATGTTCATGGTCGTCATTCATGAACTCGGACACTACACAGCGGGAAGGATTTTAGGCTTTAAAATTAATGAGTTCGGTATCGGCTTCGGTCCTCCGATTTTCAAACGCAAGTTAAAAAAATCGGGGATGGTGTTTTCCGTTCGTCCCATACCTTTGGGCGGATTCTGCTCCTTCGAAGGTGAGGATGACGCCGAAAACGACTCGCCCGGCGCCTTCGAAAAACAAGCACCTTGGAAGAGGCTTATAGTGCTGTTTTCGGGAGCGTTTGCCAACCTCATTTCGGGCTGGTTGATTATCGTTATCTTCTTTTCGGCTTACGGACAGATCCTTCCCTCGGTCAGAAACGTGCACGCCGATTCCGTCAATATCGGGGTGCTGGAACCGGGCGACGTGTTCCTGAAAGTCGGCGGGAAGACGCTTAATATTTTGGAGATTGCAGATTACAACGACGCTTTCTCCGAGGCAGGCGACACCGTCGAAGTAGTTGTACTCCGTGACGGAAAGCAGGTAAAGCTTACATTGACGAAGTCCACCTGCGTTTCCGGAACCTATGACGAAAACGGCAATTTCGTCGCCGATTACGACGAAGAAACGGGCGAACCCGAAAGTTACTACGGCTTCGGATTTACTTCCGTTCTGGGCGCGGTCAAGCTGCCGTTCGGTTTGGCGCTCGGAAGATCTTTTTCATTTATGTTCTTCCTTGTGTACAAGATTCTGGCGCTTCTCGGTTCATTGATAACGGGAAATCTCGCTTTAAGTAACGTCGGCGGGCCGGTCACCACCATTACCGTCATGGCAGAGGCGGCTTCCGGCGGCTTACAGACGATGATGTATGTCGTCAGCCTCGTTTCCGCCAACCTTGCGGTTATGAACTTATTGCCGCTCCCGGCGTTGGACGGCTCCCGCATGGTGTTCTGCATCATCGAATGGATCTTCAAAAAGCCTGTAAATAAAAAAGTGGAGGCGGCAATTCACGCCGCAGGCTTTGTTGTGTTGTTGCTGTTTGCCGTATTTGTCGATATCTTCCGGTTTGCTTCGACCTGAGGCGCTCGGAAATGACCGAAAATCGTGGTACCTATGAAAAAAATCAAAAAGAGCGTATTCGTAAAAGGACTTCAAATAGGAGGCGGCGCACCTGTCTCGGTGCAGTCGATGGCGAATACCGATACCGAAAAAATAGCTGAAACTTTAAACTGCGTAAACAGATTGCACTATGCCGGTGCCGAATTGGTCAGAATTTCGGTGCCGTCGGTGAAAGCTGCCGAAGCTTTAAAAGAGATCATACGTCTTTCGCCCGTTCCGATAATCGCGGACGTGCATTTCGATCCGAAATTAGCTCTGTTGTCCATTGATGCGGGAGTGCATAAGCTGCGCTTAAACCCGTCTAATATTCCGAAAACCGCATTGAAAGACATTGCTCGCGCCGCAAAAGAAAGGCATATTCCTATCCGAGTAGGCGTAAACGAAGGCTCGGTCAAAGCCGACTGCAC
>CALVTP010000044.1 GCA_944362765.1 uncultured Clostridia bacterium
TTCGGGAGGTATTCTCGCAGTGGAATATTTAATCGAAACAATCGACGCCGTAACGATCAAACACGTTGCGATGTGGGTGGTCGGCGGACTCTTGATTTTCCTTGCGATCAAAAAGAAAATGGAGCCCGCGCTGTTGTTGCCCATGGGGTTCGGCGCTATATTGGTCAACATTCCTTTTTCGAACGTATTGACTCAGCCCGGTTCCGATTCGGCAGGTATAATACAATGGCTGTTCGACGTGGGTATCCACGCTTCCGAAGCCATGCCGATTCTGCTGTTCATCGGTATAGGCTCGATGATAGATTTCGGACCGCTTCTTACCAATCCGAAGCTCTTCCTTTTGGGCGGAGCGGCGCAATTCGGTATTTTTATTACGATATTGTTTGCCGCTTTATTGGGATTCCCGCTGAACGACGCGGCATCGATAGGAATAATCGGCGCGGCGGACGGTCCCACGGCGATAATGGTTGCGTTGCAGCTGGGCACTAAACACATGTCTGCGATAATGGTCGTGGCATATTCGTATATGGCGTTGGTGCCGATAATCCAGCCCTTCGTCATCAAATGCACCACCACCAAAAAAGAGCGCATGATCCGCATGAATTACTCCAACCAGACGGTGACGAAGACGACGAGGATCCTCTTCCCGATAATAGTCACGCTGGTGGCAGGGCTCATTGCTCCGGCGTCGCTTGCGCTCGTCGGCTTTTTGATGTTCGGTAACCTCATCAGGGAGTGCGGAGTGCTCGACTCCCTTTCGGAAACGGCGCAGAACGCACTTTCGAATCTCATCACGCTTCTCCTCGGTATCACGATAGCCTTCCAGATGACCGCCGAAGAGTTCATTCAAAAGGAGACCCTGATGATAATGGGCTTGGGGCTGTTCGCCTTCGTTTTCGACACGGTGGGCGGCGTAATGTTCGCAAAGTTTTTGAATCTCTTCTCGAAAAACAAGATAAACCCGATGGTGGGAGCGGCAGGTATTTCGGCGTTCCCGATGGCGTCGCGGGTGGTGCAGAAGCTGGGGCTTGAGGCGGATCCTTCAAACCACCTTCTGATGCACGCGGTAGGTACCAACGTCTCCGGGCAGATAGCTTCGGCGATAGTCGGCGGACTGATAATCGGTCTCGTCGCGGGTATTTAAGGAGGGCGACATGAATACGATAATGCTTTTGATGAGCGAAGAAATGAAAACCGCCGTACTCGGCTCGCTGGACATCATGTGGAAGGGAGTGCTGGCTATATTCATCGTCATCGGAATAATCGCCGTCGTCACATTCATAATGAACGACATCGCGGCGATAAACGCTTCCGGCGGCGGTGTGTGGAACAAGCTGAAAAAGTATTTTTCCGAAAAATTCGGGAAAAACAAAAAATCGCAAAAAAGCGGAGATGAGGTTTCCGAAAAGTAATTTACGGGAATCCGAAACCGTATGTTTGAGATTTGAATCTTTATAACGGAAATTTTTTGTCCGGGCTGAGCGCAAAGCTTTTCCCGGATAAATTTTTGTTCTGAAAAGCGTTAAAATCGTTACTGAACGGAAAAAGTATTCCGAAACGCTTGCGCCGGGCGGCGTCAAGGTGATATACTTACTCAGTCAAAGCGAAAGACATAAATAGCGGAGAATATATTATGAAAAAAGTTCTCGACAAGATAATTTCAATAACCCTTGCGGTAGTAAGCCTGTTTTTCGTGGTATTGATGCTGGTGACCGCCTTCGGCGGACTGGAACAAGCCGACCTCGACAACAACGTCGTCAAGGCGCTTTTGATAACGCTCGGCGTGATATTCGCTCTGCTGACCGCGCTTGAAATAGCCGTGTCGTTCCGCGACGACGAAAAGCTAAACGCCGTACTTTTATATAAGGATAGGGATTCCTCGACGAAAGCTACCGTTTCCGTCGTCAAAAAGACCGCTAAGCGCGTTGCGAAGACGATGAGTGCGGAAGCCAAAGTCGGCAAGGTACAGATAGTTTCCGACGACGCCGGCAACACCAGGCTGAAAGTCGACGTCAAGATCCTCACCGACCGCACCGAGGAGACCGCTGTCAGACTTAGAGCCATTCTTGTCGAAAGCTTCAAAAAGATTTTCGGTATCGAGTTTGCCTCGATAGATTTCCGCGTAGTCAAATCCAAGAGCGCCTATCTCCCCGCCGAGGAAGAGATCAAAGCGCGCATTTCGGAGCTTAAATCGGGCGTTGAAAGCGACGACCGAATACAACCCGACGACGGCATTATTATCCCCGAGGGAGGGGATACGCACGATACTTTTACGGCAGCAGCCGATGAAACCGAAAGTAACGCCGCGTCGGAAGTGACGGAAGTAAACGCCGAATCCGAAGCGGAAGCCGCTGAGGAAGGGGCAGACATCGCATTAGTCCCGGCAGAGGAGGAAAACGAAGTCTCCTCAGAAGCCACCGAAAGCGGCTTGAATGACGAAGCCGCAGCATTGGAAGAAGAGAAATAACCAAGCTGTCGGCAAATCCGGGGCAACCCGAAGGAGCTGATATGTATACAGATAACGATATAAAAAAGATAGCGGAACGCCTTAAATTTTTAAGGGAGTCGCTGAACAGAACGGTAGCCGAGGCGGCACAAGCCGCCATGGTTTCCGAAGAAGAGTACCTGAAAGCCGAAAGCGGTCAAAGAGATTTTTCTTTTAACTTCCTTCAAAAACTCGCAAAGTATTTCGGAGTCGATATTGTGCAATTGATCTCCGGCGAGTCTCCGCGCCTGACAGGATTCCAGGTCACCCGCGCGGGTGACGGTATGCCGCTTGAACGCAGGAAGGGCTTTAATTATTTCCACCTTGCCTCTCACTTTAAGGATAAATCGGCGGAGCCTTTCATCGTGAAGGCGCGCTACGACGCGGAAGAGCAAACGAAGCCCATCCACGTCTCCACTCATAACGACGAGGAGTTCGATCTCATTTTGAAGGGCAAGCTGAAGGTTACCGTCGACAACTATACCACCGTTTTGACGGAAGGGGACAGCATTTATTACAACGCCTCGCTGCCGCACGGCATGATAGCTTACGAAGGCGACTGCGAATTTTTGGCGATAGTCATCAAGAAAAGTTCCACTCTTTCCGAGATAGAGGAGACCTCGACGGCGGAGGACACCGTCCGTGCAAAGGACTCCGACGCCATTTACCGCAAATTCATCACTCCCGAAACCGACGCGAAGGGAAGGCTTGTAAATCTCGACTTCCATCCCCCGGAGACCTTCAATTACGCCTTTGACGTCGTCGACGAATTAGCGAAAAAGTGTCCTCACAAGACGGCGATGGTGTGGCTCGACCACCACAAGAACGAAAAGATTTTCTCCTTCGAGGACATGTCGGAAATGTCTTCGAGAGCCGCCAATTATTTTGCCTCGCTCGGAATAAAGAAGGGAGATACGGTATTGCTGGTGCTGAAACGCCGCTACCAGTTCTGGTTTGCCATTCTGGGACTGCATAAGCTGGGAGCGGTCGCGGTACCCGCCACCTATCTGTTGACCAAGCACGACTACGAATACCGCTTCAACACCGCAAAAATCACCGCCTGTGTGCTGGCAAACGAAGAGGAGATGATCCGCGAATGCGAGGCGGCGCTCCCCGCTTCTCCCACGGTAAAACATTGTATCTCGGTGGGAGGCACGCCGAAGGAGGGCTGGCTCGATTTCGATATGGGGCTGGAGGAGCAATCTCCCGTCTTCCCCCGTCCGCGGGACACCAAGCTTGACGACCTCATGCTGATGTACTTCACTTCGGGAACGGCGGGATATCCGAAGATAGCGGCGCACACTCACCGCTACTCGCTCGGGCACTTCGTGACGGCAAAGTATTGGCATAACGTCGATCCGAACGGACTGCACTTCACTATTGCCGACACCGGCTGGGGCAAGGCTGTCTGGGGTAAGCTGTACGGGCAGTGGCTTTCCGAAGCCGCCGTGCTGACCTACGACTTCGACAAATTCAAAGCCGCGGACATTCTTCCTCTCTTTGCAAAGTACAATATTACCACCTTCTGCGCGCCGCCGACGATGTACCGCTTCTTCCTTTTGGAGGATCTTAACCAATACGATTTAAGTTCCCTTAAATATGTGACGACGGCGGGCGAGGCGCTGAATAAGGACGTCTTCGACAGGTTCTACGAAGCCACGGGCTTGAAGATAATGGAAGGCTTCGGACAGACCGAGACCACTCTTTCGATAGCAAACCTCGTCGGGAACGAGATAAAACTCGGCTCGATGGGCAAACCCACTCCGCAATACGACGTCGATATCGTCGACGAGGACGGCAACTCCCTCCCCGCAGGCGAAGTCGGCGAAATAGTCATCCGCATAGACAAGGGTATCCCGTACGGGCTGTTCAACGGCTACTACCTTAACGAAGAGACCACCGCCCGCGCCATGCGCGACGGACTCTACCACACCGGAGATATGGCGTGGAAGGACGAGGACGGTTACTATTGGTATATGTCCCGTATCGACGACGTCATCAAGTCGAGCGGTTACCGCATAGGACCATTTGAAATAGAGTCCGTCATCATGGAGCTTCCGTACGTCGTCGAGTGCGCGATAACCGGAGTGCCCGACCCCATCCGCGGACAGGTGGTGAAAGCCACCGTCGTACTGACGGAGGACGCCGTTCCTTCCGAGGAACTCAAAAAGGATATCCAGCGCTACGTCAAGGAAAACACCGCGCCGTATAAGTATCCGAGAGTCGTCGAGTTCGTAAAGGAGCTTCCGCGTACCACCAACGGTAAAGTTCGCCGCGTGGCGTTGAGAAAGCAATAACGCTTCACCGTCGGTTCGGCTTCTTCCCGACAATCTTTTAAGGTACCGATGCCGAACAACGTGTAAAAGCGGCAAAGAGCCGATATCTTTCTTGTGCCCGCCTCGGGGCGGTATGACCGTGTAAAACGTCAAACGATTTAAAGCAAAGCGCCTTACGGGCGCTTTGCTTTTAAGCCGGTTACCCGGCATTAAAACAAACCGCGACACAGACCGCAACTATCGAAAGGGTCAATACGACTGCAATAATTTCGCTGTTCGGGCTTCCGATATCCTTGAAACGGTTACCTATAATCGTAGCTATCGTGAATGAGGTAAATGTATTCAGGATATGCACCGGTAAGACGGAGGGGGCGCCGAATACCTCCGAAACGAGGTAGTCGAAACTTATTACGCTCATGACGGCGGCGATTGCTCCCGCCACGCCCGCGACGAAGTGGGCTGTCGGGTCGTGAGTTTTTTCGCGGAAAAGTGAGCCTGTCGCCCACGCCGCAAGAAACGGATAAAAGACAATTTTCAGGTGTTGAAAGAGGGACTCGCCGACGGGCGCGAAGGCGGAGACAAGCGGGTACGGGAAAAGGTCGTACAGGAAGTGCCAGCCCGACGCCAATAACGTCAGCGCGAAGGGGAGAATTGCCGAAAACAGCCGAAAAGAAGAGCTTTTTGCTGCGGTTTCAACGTTTTCAAATGCGTTGCGGGAAGCTTCGTAATTACCGTTCATATCGTTAGTTTACTTTTATTTTGCCGTTTTCATGCGTTTTTTACCGACTGGGACGCCGATTCGGGGAAAATCAGCCGCGCACATGCGCCGGAAAACCTTCCGAAATCCCGAAATCGGCTTTTTTACGAAGCGCGAGCTCTCGGGGAACCTTCTTTAACGGGGAAAAACGGACGTCGGAACCGGCAGACATAAACTATATTCTATATAAGAAGTTTATATATGTGAAAATTGAATGAAAATTTGTTCTCGGTCGTGCGTTTCGTTGACATTAAAATAATATACTTTTATAATTTTTTTACCGTATATGCGGTTGCGCCGCCCTTTTTGCGGCGTTAAAGGAGAGATATGCATCTGTTAAAAACCCTCGGAAAAAGTGTGCGGGAATATAAGCGCCCGTCGATACTTGCGCCGATATTCATCGTGGTAGAGGTCGTCATGGAAACGGTTATTCCGCTCATCATGTCGATGCTGATAGACGAATTCGGGAACGGAATAAATCCCATTCTGAAATTCGGCGGCATTTTGCTCGGAATGGCGGTGTTGTCGCTGATTTCGGGAATGTTGGCGGCGCGGTTTGCGGCGACGGCTTCTACCGGGCTTGCTGCCAATCTCAGGAAAGACATGTACTATTCGATACAGGAATTTTCCTTCCGCGAGATCGATAAATTTTCGGTGTCGAGCCTTGTCACGCGTATGACGACGGACGTCATGAACGTTCAGAACGCCTATCAGATGATAATCCGCGGCGCGATAAGGACGCCGTTAATGTTGATCTTCTCGTTTGCGATGGCGTTCAGCATCAACGCGACTGTGGCTATCTGCTATCTGGTGGCGGTTCCGATAGTGGGGTTGGCGCTTTTTCTTATCGCCTTCAAGGTAATGCCTTATTTCAGAAGGTCGTTCCGCCGTTACGACGCGATGAACTCGACTATACAGGAGAACGTCCGCGCGATAAGGGTGGTCAAGTCCTTCGTCACCGAAGAATACGAAAAGCAAAAATTTTCCCGTCATGTCGAAGAAGTCAGAAACGATTTTACCAAAGCCGAAAAGATTCTGGCGCTGAATAACCCCATCATGATGTTTTCGATATATACGATAATCATGATAATTTCGGCTATCGGCGCAAATATGATAGTACGTTCGGGCGGTACCAGGATGACGACCGGCGAATTGACGGCGCTCATCGGCTATGCCGGAGCCATTCTGGGTTCGATGATGTTTCTGTCGATGATAATGGTCATGATAACGATGTCCGTCGAGTCGGCAAAGCGTATCTCAGAAGTTCTGGATACGAAAACCTCGATAGTGTCCCCTGAAAACGGTGTAAAAGAGGTTAAAAACGGTGAAATCGTCTTCAAGAACGTCAATTTCCGTTACTCCGAAAAAGCCGAAAGGAACGCCTTGGAGGGTATCAACCTGACGATAAAATCCGGCGAAACGGTGGGGATCATCGGCGGCACGGGGTCATCGAAAAGCACGTTAATACAGCTCATCCCACGCCTTTACGACGTCACCGAAGGTACCATTACGGTGGGCGGAGTTGATGTCAGGGACTACGACATAGAAGTGCTCCGCGACGCCGTTTCGGTGGTGTTGCAGAAGAACGTCCTGTTCGAGGGGACGATCGCCGAAAACATCCGCTGGGGCAACAAGAACGCTTCCGATGAGGAAGTGCGGAGGGTTTGCGAGCTCGCGCACGCCGCCGAATTCATAAACGAATTCCCCGATAAATACCTTACTCACATCGAGCAGGGCGGTTCCAACGTCTCGGGCGGGCAGAAGCAGCGGCTGTGCATCGCGAGAGCGCTTTTGAAAAAGCCGAAAATCCTAATTCTGGACGACTCCACCTCGGCGGTGGACACCAAGACGGACGCGCTTATCAGGAAGGCGCTCGCGGAGGAGATTCCCGACACCACAAAGATAATTATCGCCCAAAGGATAGTCTCTGTCGAAGACGCCGACAAGATCCTGGTCATGGAAGGCGGCAGAATAGTGGATATGGGTACCCATGAGGAGCTGTTGGTCTCCTCTCCCATCTACCGCGAAGTTTATGAATCGCAGACCAAGGGAAAGGAGGACGAAGAGGATGAAAAATAACGCGCGTCCCGCAATGCCCAAAGGTCCCGCCATTCCGCGGGGCACGACAAAGAGGCTGTTGAAATACGTGTTCTCCACCTATAAAGCCTATTGGGTAATAGTGCTTTTGTGTATAGCCGTTTCCGCCGTTTGCGGCGTGACGGCGCAGTCCTTCCTTCAAAGGCTCATCGACGACTGCATCACTCCCGGTATCGAAAACGGAATGGAGTCCGTCGCCGAAGAATTCCTCACGATATTGGTGACGATGGGTTCCATTTACGTTGCGGGTATCGTCTGTTCCTTCTTCTATACCCGCCTCGGCGCCATTATCACGCAGGGCACGCTGAAACGCTTCCGCATGGACATGTTCAACAAGATGGAGTCCCTTCCCGTCAAGTACTTTGACACCCACTCCTTCGGCGACATAATGTCCACCTACACCAACGATACCGACGCGCTCCGCCAGATGATAGGACAGTCCCTTCCGATGGTTTTCCAAAGCGCGTTGACGCTTCTTACGATCTTCATCATGATGATCCGTTACAGCCTCTGGATGTTCCTGCTCGTTTTGGCGTTCATCGCGGTGATGACCCTCGTCATTAAGAAAGTGGCGGGCGGCTCCACAAAGTTCATGCTTTCGCAGCAACGTTCCCTCGCGACCGCCGAAGGTTATATCGAGGAAATGATGAACGGACAAAAAGTCGTCAAGGTGTTCAACCACGAAGACGAGAGCAAAATCCGCTTTGACAAGCTCAACGAACAGCTGCGCTCCGACTCCTGCACAGCCAACGCTTACGGTAACATTCTGATGCCTATCCTCGGGAATATCGGGAACATCATGTATGTCGTTTTAGCTGTGTTTGGGGCGCTGTTATTGTTGTTTGAGGCTACCAATGTCGGGATTGAAGGCGTAGGCGTCATCTCTGTCGGCACGATAGTTTACTTCCTTTCCGTCTCCCGTCAGATGGCGCAGACGATAGGTCAGACTTCGATGCAGGTCAACATGATTACCCTTGGACTTGCCGGCGCCGGGCGCATATTCGAGCTTATCGACCAGGAGCCCGAAGTCGATAACGGCTATGTCACCTTGGTCAATGCCGCAACCGACGCCGCCGGAAACATCGTCGAAAGCAGCGAGCGCACCGGGATGTGGGCGTGGAAGCACTTCCACAAGGCTACGGGCACGACTACTTATGTCGAGCTCAAAGGCAACATCGAAATGTTCCGGGTCGATTTCGGATACACCGACGACAAGATGGTGCTCCACGACGTTACGATAAACGCCAAAGCAGGGGAGAAATTCGCCTTCGTCGGCGCCACGGGCGCAGGAAAGACCACCATCACCAACCTGATAAACCGCTTTTACGATATCCAGGACGGCAAGATCCGCTTTGACGGTATAAACGTCAACAAGATCAAAAAAGCAGATCTCAGGCGTTCGCTCGGCATGGTATTACAGGACACCAACCTCTTTACCGGCACTGTCGAGGAGAACATCCGCTACGGAAAACAGGACGCCACCCATGACGAAGTCGTCGCCGCCGCAACACTTGCGGGTGCTCACGACTTTATCACGAGGCTTCCCGAAGGCTACAACACCATGCTGACGGGGAACGGCTCCGAGCTTTCACAAGGTCAGCGCCAATTGGTCTCCATAGCCCGCGCCGCCCTGACCGACCCGCCCGCCATGATTTTGGACGAAGCCACTTCCTCCATCGACACCCGCACCGAGTCCCTCGTTCAACAAGGGATGGATAACCTGATGAAAGGGAGAACGGTGTTCGTTATCGCGCACAGGCTGTCGACGGTCAGAAACTCCGATATGATAATTGTGCTTGATCACGGGAGGATAATCGAGCAGGGCACTCACGACGAGCTTATAGCCCAAAAAGGCACCTACTATTCGCTGTATACCGGTGCTTTTGAATTAGAATAATTTTCTTCCCGCAGGATTTAAGTAAGAGAACTTTTATTGCTCGCTTGAACAAAACCTTATGGAAAAGCTTGTACGCACGTACAGGCTTTTTTCATAAGGTAAGACCTGATGCGGGAAGAAAATTACAACCCGCGTAGCAGGACAGGAGCGAAGCGACTGTCCGTTTTGGAGCCAACTCTTATAATACCGAAGAGAAGGAAGAGATATCGTCTTAGAAAGATAGATTTTGCGGCGGAGTGACGAAATGAGAGAGCGGCATACGACGTATGCCGCGAAAGATATTTCTATACTCCGCCACAAAAGATACTTTCTAAGACGATAGAAATTTCTTCGAAGCGGCATTATTAAAATATAGCGGGGTACTATGAATATATTAAATTTACTATGATAAACGGCAAAGCAGGTTTCACCGTTATGCGCATTTAAACCAATTACATCTCTTTTTTCACCCCAATCCGCTGCGTATCTCGTACTTTACACGGTAGTCTACATCTCGACGGCGTTATTATATAGTGAGAGTTTGGTCGGTTGTAGCCCTTCCCGCAAGATTTAAGTTAGAGAACTTTTATTGCTCGCTTGAACAAAACCTTATGGAAAAGCTTGTACGCACGTACAGGCTTTTTTCATAAGGAGCTATAGACGCGGGAAGAAAATTATTCTAATTATCCGCAGCTTGGAGCGCTCTCGGGGGTGCCTTTCCGCGAAGTGTATAAGATTTTAAGGTCTACACCCTTTGGGCGTCTTCGGTCATGTACCCCCATGTACACTCCCTTCGACGCTTCGCGAAAAATCACCCCCGACCATCGCTAATTCAAGCTGATTTTTAAAGCGCTGCGCCGAATCTTTTCCGCTTTATCTTCGAAAGCGCCCTCGACAAGACCCCGAGGGGTATTGCCTTCGGGCGTTTTCTTGGATAAATCAAAAAATCTCTCGCCGAATCGCATTAAAAATCATCTTTCATTAGCTGGGCGCTCCAATTATCTCTTGCTCAAACAGCTTTCTATTTTTACCTTCGCCCCAATCCGCTCCGTATCCCGTACTTTACACGGTAGTCTACATCTCGACGGCGTTATTATATAATGATGGGGTGTCGGTTGTAGCCCTTCCCGCAAGATTTAAGTAAGAGTACTTTTATTGCTCGCTTGAACAAAACCTTATGAAAAAAGCTTGTACGCACGTACAGGCTTTTTTCATAAGGAGGGATTGATGCGGGAAGAAAATTATTCTAATTATCCGCATCTTGCGGCGCTCTCGGGGGTGCCTTTCCGCGAAGTGTATAGGATTTTAAGGTCTACACCCTTCGGGCGTCTTCGGTCATGTACCCCCATGTACACTCCCTTCGACGCTTCGCGAAAAAATCACCCCCGACCATAGCTAATTCAAGCCGATTTTTAAAGCGCTGCGCCGAATCTTTTCCGCTTTATCTTCGAAAGCGCCCTCGACAAGACCCCGAGGGGTATTGCCTTCGGGCGTTTTCTTGGATAAATCAAAAAATCTCTCGCCGAATCGCATTAAAAATCATCTTTCATTAGCCGGGCGCTCCAATTATCTCTTGCTCAAACAGCTTTCTATTATCGCCTTCGCCCCAATCCGCTCCACACTCTGGAACCACACTCCGTCCATCGCGATGGCGTTTTTGGAGCAGATTTCAACCAGTTCCGCAAGTTCTTCCTTTGAAAGCGACAATAATTCTTCCTTCGTCATAACCGCTCCTTTCGGCTGTTTTTAAATGGAGCATAACCGCTCCTTCTTACGGGACGATTGTAGCCCTCATTGAGATAAAAGTCAACCGATCGCCGCCGATTCGGTATCGGAGGGAGGAAGATTATTTTTCGGAAACCAAGTGCTCCCAACAGTAAAAAGGCGGCTTTCCTTGCCGTGGGAAAACCAATTGATTTATGGATACGGAAGCCGTGCCGAAAGTCTCTCCTTAATGCCAATCGGGGACTTCTTATGCCGCCGGTTGAAGTCGTCCTGCACGTGGCGCAAGAAGCCTTCGAAAAGCGATCAAACGGTCGGGAAAGAGAGTAATTTAACGCAAACAAAGAAAAGGCGGAAAGAATGCAGTAAAACAGGGCGCAAGGAGGAAAATATCCGTGCACTGTTTAGGGAAGAACGCTTAATGACGTGGAGTGTCGGGAAAAAAACGAAAATTTACTTTACAATCGGAGGCAAATATTGTATTATTGATAAGCAACCGAAACCACGGAGAGATGGCGGAGCCCGGTTGAACGCGCACGACTCGAAATCGTGTAAGCCCCCATAAAGGGCTTCGTGGGTTCGA
>CALVTP010000045.1 GCA_944362765.1 uncultured Clostridia bacterium
CTCTCATTTCGTCACTCCGCCGCAAAATCTATCTTTCTAAGACGATATCTCTTCCTTCTCTTCGGTATTATCAAGGCGTAACTCCAAAACGGACAGTCGCTTCACTCCTGTCCTGCTACGCGGGTTGTAATTTTATTCCCGCATCAGGTCTTACCTTATGAAAAAAGCTCGTACGGGGTACGAACTTCCTTCATAAGGTTTTATTTTAGCGAGCTATAAAAGTACTCTTACTTTTACTTTTGCGGGAAGAAAATTACCATTTTTCTCTAATAAAACGGCGCTCACTATCCGGCAGGTCTACGGCGATCGTTCCGCCCGGGTTCATGACGTCATCCGGGTCGAAGTGCGCTTTCAGACACCGCAAAATATCCATCTGGTTGGAACCCAAAAAGCCTTCTAGCCAGGGTGCGAACATTTTTCCGATGCCGTGGTGGTGGGAGATGGCTGCGCCGGAGCCCTGAATGTGGTCGAGAATGCCGCGGTGATATTGCAGGTAGTCGTCAAGCTCACTCATCTTGGTGATGAAGATGAAATAGAGGTTGGCGCCCTGCGGATAGGCGTGAGACATATGCGTGGTACAGATGGTATTCGGGCGGGACTTACAATAAGCGCGGACGAACTTATGCACGTAGCCCATATTATCCCAATTGACGGTACATTCCAAGGTATCGGTCATAATGCCGAAATCCTGGAGCGAGTCGCGGAGGTACGGGTCTTTGAAGCGTCCCTTTTCCCAGCTTTTGACGGGGAAAGCGCCGAGCGGAAGAGCGCCGTAGGAGCGGCAGATTTTCCTTACTTGGCGCGCCTGATTTTTGCAGAAGCCCTTTTCACCTTCCGACCAGCCGAGAAAGAGGCACTTGCCTTCGCCGTGGATGTCGCCGTCTAACGACTTATTGATATCGAACTTAGGATAGCCGAGCATATCGAACAGCTTATAAGCCCCGGGAATCTCGTCCACTCCGTAGAGGCGGAGCATCAATTCGGTCTCTTCGGGATCGGAAAGGCGGAAGACGCTGGGCATACCGAACTCGCCTTGCATGATCTCCCTTGCCGCCGCCTGCGCGTCAGCCCAGGATTTGAACAGATAGCTGAACTTTATGCGGTTTTCGGGCATGTAGCGGAACACCCGCAAGGTGACGTGCGTCAACACTCCGAAAGCGCCTTCGGAACCCATCATTATCTGGTTGATGTCCGGGCCGCAGGCTTTGGCGGCGTAGTCGTCGGTTTTTATCGTGCCGACAGGGGTTGCATACTCCTGCCCCAACACAATGTGTTCGATCTTTCCGTAGTATGTGGAGTTTTGTCCCGCTCCGCGGGTAACCGTCCAGCCACCTACCGAAGAATATTCGAAGGATTGCGGGAAATGCCCGCAAGTATAGGCGCGCTTGGCGCCGAACTCCTTGACGGCGTTGTTGAGATGCGCTTCGAGGTCGGGTCCCGACATGCCCGCTTCGACGGTTATCGTCTGGTTCATCTCGTTGAAAGCGATGACTTTGTTGAAATTAAGCCGCATATCGAGCGAAATACCGCCGCGCATGCACTCCACTCCGCGGGTTACAGAAGAGCCGCCGCCATAAACGTACAGCGGGATCTTGTGCTCTGTAACGTAAGCCACTATCTTTTCGATCTGCTCTTTGTTTTCGGGATAGAGCACGACGTCGGGAATGTTCTCGATGACCTTTTTTCTGAGCCGCATCAGATCGTGCATCGTCTTGCCGTAAGCCACCGACAGCCTCGCATAGTCGTCTGTCCTGACATTTTCGGCGCCGACTATGTCCTTTAAATCGGCAATGACTTCGTCGGGAAGCGAGACCGGAACGTCGAAGGAAACTTTGTCGTAGCCCGTCTCCTTCGGCTCTTTGAAGTCCTCGTCGGTCATCTTGAAGATCTCTTTGATCATCTTGTAGAGCGACTCTTTCGGAACCTTTGTCTCGGTGTGGTGTCCCCACTTGAAGATCTCGCGGTAGCTGCCTTCGGGCGCCCTTTCTTCTATCCACGGCGGGCGGAAGCCTTTGTACGGTTTAGACATATACCTCTCCTTTTTTCAGTTTTTTTATGCGTTTGTAAATGGGTTTCAACCGCCCGTATGCGGGCGCGTATACCTTATTATATATGCGCGCGTAGCGCGCGGCAATCTCCTTCGAAGGCTTGAACACCTTCGAGATCTTTACCATGTTATGTATCGCCGCGTCGTAATCCGGATATACCCCGAGTCCCACAAAAGTACAGATTGCGGCTCCCAAACCGCTTGTTTCGTATGTCTGAACTCTGAAAACAGGAACTCCGAACATGTCGGCGGTAATTTGACATACTTCGTCGGACTGCGCTCCGCCGCCGGAAACCGTCACCCTTTCGACTTTGGTTTTGGCGCGCTTTTCCATGCACTTCAACCCTTCCAGCAAGGCAAAGTTTATACCCTCTATGATGGCGCGGTAAATGTGGAAGACCGTGTGCCTTTCCCTGAACCCGAGGATCGCGCCGAGCGCCTCAGCACGTTTCAACGAAGGAGACCAATACGGTTCCACCGTCAGCCCGTCGGAGCCCGCCGGGATCTCGGGGAGCATCTTGTCAAAGTCCTTTTCGGTGAGTTCCTCCCCCTGGCGGCGCGCGAATTCATCCAGAAACCACCTGAGCATCCAATAGCCGCGGTAGACTATCGTCTCCGGGTTATACTTGCCGGGGTAGACCGCAGGATATGCGGGAAGAAACTTTTCGGGTTCGACGTACTCCTCCGTCGTCAATTGAATGGTCGCGGTCGTGCCGAATGAAATCGACGCCACGTCGTTGTATATCGCCCCCGTCCCGACCGTCTCGCAGCCTTTGTCGGAGCCCGCCGCCACGACGGGAAGCCCCTCCGGAATGCCCGTTTCCCGGGACGCCTCCGCCGTCACCTTGCCCAAAACCGTCCCCGGTTCGACCAGCGGAAAGAGCTTGTCTTCCGGAAAATCGAAAAAACACGGACGTTGCAGGTTCCTCTTGCCCATCCACCGCTTTTTCTTATAATTGAACGGAATGTGTCCTATCATCGAAGCGAAGGAGTCGGCAGCGTTTCCCGTCAATTTATAGTTCAGCCAGGTCGAACATTGAAAGTATTTCGCCGTCCGCTTCCAGATTTCGGGTTCGTGTTGCTGAATCCAGGTGGAGCGGCAGTCTTTGGCATGCTTTTCAATGGCGTCGCGCATCCCCGCAAGCGAAAAACAGAATCGGTTCACAAGCGGTAAATCGCTGTACTCAAAGTCCGCTTCCCGCCTGTCAAGCCACAGCACCGCCGGGCGGAGAGGATTCATGTCCTTGTCGACGCAAATTCCTACGTCGCGCATTGCGGTAACCGAAACACCGATAATGGTATCCCAAATCTCCGGATTTCTGCTTTTCAGTTTCATTGTCGCCGTACAGAGCTTTTCCCAATACAATTCGGCGTGTTGCTCGGCATACCCCTTTTCCAAGGAAAAGTAAGGTTCGAATTGCTCCTTGACTTTATCTATAAGGTTACCCTGTTCGTCGAAGAGCATGGCGCGCGTCGATTGTGTTCCGGAATCAATCGCAAGGACGGTCTTCATATTTTCATCTCTCCCGTGATAATGAGGTTTGCGCCGCTTCCGGCGATGTTTTCAAAAGCCGTTTCGCCGACTTCGAGGCGACGGTCGAGTTTCAATGCGGCTGCGGCGCGCGCAACGGGTATCATCATTTGAAGAGGGATATCTCTGTCGGTTTTGACGGAGACGACGGGAACGTCCTTAAATGCGGTCGCCACCGTGCCGGTGAAGCTTCTGACGGGGGCGGTCAGTTCGTCCAGCGCAAAGCGCACCCCCTTCGGGCAAAGGTTACCTTCGACAGTGGGATTTTCACCTTCCGTCACCGTCAGTTCGCAGCCGTTCGGGCATATTATGCAGGTAAGTCTGACGCTCATACCGATTCTTCCTCCAACGTAATTTCCAACGAATCGACGGGGGCGACGGCGCACTCTAAGCGTATCATCTCGGGCGGACGGACGTTGACAAGCCGTTTTTTGAGGACTTCGACGCCGTCGGCGAACACTTTCAGCACTCCGCGCCTCATGCTCCGCGGCGAACGCATATAAAAGACACTCTTCTGTGCGGGAGCGGAGACGTCGAAGTATTGCGGCACTATGTACGAAAGATTTTTCGTATCGATCTTTATCAGCTGCCGCTCGCGACCGGAGCCCAGGTCGCTCCCCGCCGTCATCGCTCCTTCCGTGACGAAATCGACAAGGTCGTGAACGTGCAGGGCGTTGCCTACAACATATACCCCTTCCCGATCGACGCACATCATGTATTGATCTACGGCGACGCCGCGCGTCCCGTTTTCAAGCGTCAGCCCCAATGACGTCTGTAACTCGTTTTCGGGGATCAGCCCCACCGAAACTACCAACAGGTCGCACGGGATTATCTCTCCTGCCGAAACCGGGCGCATATCGTCGTCTACGGGAGCCACCCTGACGGCTTCCACGCGCTTGTCGCCGTACACTTCGACGACGGTGGTTTTCATCCTCAGCGGAATGCCGTAGTCGTCCAGACATTGACGGATATTGCGCTGCAGTCCGCCGGGCTCCCCCTTCGCCTCGAAGACTCCCGCCACTTCCGCTCCTTCGAGCGTCAGCCGCCTTGCCATGATAAGCCCGATGTCTCCCGAGCCCAGAATTACCGCCTTCTTACCGGGGAGCAGCCCCTTTAAATTGACAAGATGCTGGCAGCTTCCTGCCGTCAGCACTCCGGCGGGACGGGTGCCGTGAATGTTTACCTGCCTTGCGGTGCGCTCCCTGCATCCCGTCGCGAAGACGAGGGCGGGCGCCGAATCCGACCTCAGCCCCCTTTCGGAGGTGGTTGCGACAAAATATTCCCCCTCTTTTTTGGTTATAGAAATGACGAAACTTCCCGTCAGCGCCTCCGCTCCCATACCGAGAGCCGTCACCACGTCGCGGTGAGCGTACTCCGGACCCGTCAGCTTCTCCCCGAAACGGAGAAGTCCGAAGCCGTCATGCACACATTGTTTCAGAATGCCGCCGAGCCGCTTTTCGCGCTCTATTATAAGCGCGCGCTTGCCGCGCTCCGACGCCTTTATCGCGACGCCGAGCCCCGCAGGTCCCCCTCCGATGATAATGACGTCGTATCTCATTTTGATCCCTCCTTAATGTAAGGAGCAACTTCGCTTCCCGCCCCTTTTTTGGTGACTTTTTCGGGAGGTATCCCAAGCTTTTCGGAGATTATCTGCACAACAAGCGGCTGACAGAAACCGCCTTGACATCTGCCCATTCCCGCCCTGACGCGCCTCTTGACGGCGTCGACGGAGTCTACCGGGAGAGGGGAAGAGAGCGCCGAAAGAATTTCTCCTTTCGTCACCTGCTCGCAGCGGCAAACCACCTCTCCGAAGTCGGGATTTTCCTTTATCAAAGCCGCCCTCTCGGACTCGCCGAGTTCTCTCACGACGGGAATGCCCTTGCGTATGGGGTTGAAATCCGGGTTGTCCTCCGCCGAAAGACACTCTTTGACCCACATTCTGACGTCCTCCGCGATGGCGGGAGCCGCCGTGACGCCCGGGGATTGTATTCCCGCCGCCTGAATGAAATTGTCCGTTACGGGACTTTTTTCGACGACGAACTCCTCTTCGTAAGTCGCCGCCCTCGTCCCCGCAAAATACGTTATGATGTCGCCGCGCTCGAGCTTTGGCACCAAAAGACGCTGCTTGTCGAAGACTTCCTCAAATTCCTCCGCCGAAGTGGCTTCGTTTTCCCTCTCCGGCGTCTCGTGCGCGGACGGACCTATCAATAAATTGTGATCTATCGTCACTATGACGCCGCCGCCCTTGGTGTGCCCCTTTCCGGAACTTCCCGAAATGACGAACTTTCCGACGACGCACTTGGCTTTCTTGAAGGCAGTCTTATCCAAAACCGCCTCGACGCCCCTTCTCGGATGGATGGTGAAATGCCTGTCGCCTGCCATCTCGGCAATCTTATCCGAGAAAACTCCCGCCGCGTTGACAACGACCTCAGGATAGATCCTGCCACGGTTGGTGTCGACGTATTCTATATGGTTATTGTTGCTGTGGATACCGATTACAGCCGTATTTAAGCATATTTCTGCGCCATTGACGACGGCGTTTTCCGCCAGAGCAACCGTCATGAGGTAGGGACTCACCACCCCTGCCGACGGGCACATGAATCCGCCGAAACGCAATCCCGGCACCTCAACAAACTCTTTTGCTTTTTTGTCGGAGACGGGATAGACGGGTATGCCGTTCAGCGCGCCGCGGAGTTTTATCGCGGGATACAACAGCTTCTGCCACGGAGCGGTATACAGAACAAGCTGCCCGGGACGCTCTATCGGAACGTCTAATTCGCGGGACAATTTGTCGTAAAGCTTGTTGCCGCGGACGTTATATTTTACTTTGTTGCTGGAAGGTTTTATATCGATACCGGCATGGATCATGCCGTCGTTTCTTGCCGACTGCCCCGTCGCGACGTCATACTCCTTTTCGACAAGGAGCACCGATATTTTCAACTTGGTAAGCTCCCTTGCGATCGCCGCGCCGACTATGCCGCCGCCTATCACCAGAACGTCGGGGGTTTTCCCCTCCAACGCCTTATCCGTCAGGGCGGGCATTCTCGGCGGCGGGGGCGTATAACCTTTCAGCGCGATGTCGTTAATGACTCCGCGGGAATGCTTTTTGTCGACGGCAAGCCTTCCGCATTCCAGAATATCCTCCCAATTGTCGAGTTCTCCGCTCAATCTGACGCCGCCGTTGAACTCCTCCGCGCGGACGGAAGTAAAGCCGCTCCTGTCGAGTTTTTTACGGATTACGGATAGTTTTACCATGTTTAAATTTTACCAAATTATTCTCTTCGTGTAAATAGTCAATTTCCGGCGCTTACTTTCTCCGGATTGAGTACAAACTTTATTTTTCGATTGACTTTAACTTATATAAGATAGTATAATTTTAAAAGCGACGTAATGTCGCGTGAAATTCAAATAAAATACCGAAACTCGGAGGTTGTTTCCATTATGAGTAAAAAAATGACGATTGACGGTAATACAGCTGCGTCGTACGTCGCTTATGCGTTCAGCGAAGTCGCGGCTATCTACCCGATCACGCCCTCTTCGCCGATGGCGGAGTATGCCGACGAATGGTCGCAGCAGGGCGTCAAGAATATGTTCGGTCAACCCCTGAAGATTGCCGAAATGCAATCGGAAGCGGGCGCTGCCGGCGCCGTACACGGCTCCCTTTGCGCGGGCGCGTTGACGACTACATATACCGCCAGCCAAGGGCTTTTGCTGATGATCCCGAATATGTACAAGATCGCGGGCGAGCTGCTCCCCTGCGTCTTCCATGTCTCCGCCAGAGCTTTGGCGGCGCACGCTTTGAACATTTTCGGCGACCACGCCGACGTCATGGCTTGTCGTCAGACGGGGTTTGCCATGCTGGCGTCCGGCTCCGTTCAGGAAGCTATGGACCTTGCGTTGGTCGCCCACCTGTCCACGCTGGAGGCAAAAGTTCCGTTCGTCCACTTCTTTGACGGATTCCGCACCTCGCATGAAATTTCCAAGATCGACGCTATCGATTACGAGGATATGAAAAAGCTCGTCGACATGAAGTATATCGACGATTTCAGAGCGCGCGCGTTGAACCCCGAACACCCCGTTCAAAAGGGCACCGCTCAGAACGGCGACATTTACTTCCAGAACCGCGAAGCCGCCAACAAGTACTACGAAGCCGTACCCGGCATCGTCCAGAAGTACATGGATAAAGTGTCCGAGCTGACGGGAAGAAGCTATCATCTGTTCGACTATGTCGGAGCACCCGACGCCGAAAAAGTCATCGTCATCATGGGCTCCGGAGCCGACGCAGGCGAAGAGACCGTCAACTACCTCACCGCTCTCGGTCAGAAAGTGGGTTTGGTAAAAGTCCGTCTGTATCGCCCCTTTGACGCCGCCGCTCTTTGCAAAGTCATTCCTTCCACCGCAAAATACATCACCGTTATGGACAGGACGAAGGAAGCGGGCTCCCTCGGCGAACCGCTTTACCTCGATGTCGTAGCCGCTTTGAAAGGCAAGACCGACGCAGTCGTTCTCGGCGGAAGGTACGGACTCGGCAGCAAGGAGTTCAACCCGACTATGGTCAACGCCATCTATAAGAACATGGGCGGCGCCAACAAGAACGGCTTCTCCGTCGGTATCGTCGACGACATCACCGGAAACTACCTCCCCTTGGACGAATTCATCAACGCCGCGCCCGCGGGCTCCATTTGCTGCAAATTCTACGGCTTGGGTTCCGACGGCACCGTCGGCGCCAACAAGAACAGCATAAAGATAATCGGCGACCACACCGATAAATATGCGCAGGGCTACTTCGTCTACGACTCCAAAAAGTCGGGCGGAATCACCATTTCGCACCTCAGATTCGGCGATAAACCCATTCAGTCGAGCTACCTTATCGACTCCGCCGACTTTGTCGCCTGCCACACCCCGAGCTATCTGTTCCGCTACGACATGCTCTCAGACCTGAAAGAAGGCGGCATCTTCCTGCTGAACAGCATCTGGTCGCCCGAAGAGATGGATAAGGAACTCCCCGCTTCCGTCAAAAACGCCATCGCGAAAAAGCACATCCGCTTCTACACGCTGGACGGCAACAAGGTCATTGAGTCCATCGGCGCTACGAAGGGCGTCAATACCGTCATGCAGGCGGCGTTCTTCAAACTCAGCAACGTCATCCCCTACGAGGACGCCGAAAAATACATGAAAGCCGCCATCAAGAAGACCTACGGCAAGAAAGGCGACGCCGTCGTCAATATGAACTACGCCGCGGTCGACGGAGCAATCGCCCAACTTATCGAGGTCAAATACCCCGAATCCTGGGCGACCACCACGGAAGGCGCTCCGATGGTCGAACCTGCCGACGACGAATACTTCAAGAAGGTCATCAACCCCATTTTGAAACAGGAAGGTGACAAACTTCCCGTCTCCGCCTTCAACGCGGACGGCACTGTCCCCGTCGGCACGACGAAGTTCGAAAAGCGCGGCACCGCCGTGCACGTTCCCGTGTGGATTGCCGAAAATTGTATCCAGTGCAACCAATGCTCCTATGTCTGCCCGCACGCCGTCGTCAGACCCGTGCTCGCTACGGAAGAGCAATTGAAGGGCGCGCCCGACACCTTCGTTACGCGTGACGCAACGGGATTCAAAGGCTATAAATTCCGCATTCAGGTAAGTCCCTACGACTGCACGGGCTGCGGTTCCTGCGCCAACGTCTGCCCCGCAAAGAACAAGGCTTTGGTCATGAAACCCATTGCCGAAGCGGTAGCGGCGGACGCCGTCAACGCCGAGTTCGCGGCAAAGCTTCCCGAAACGGACAAAGTCTACAACACCAACTCCGTCAAAGGCAGTCAGTTTGCTAAGCCGTTGTTCGAGTACTCCGGCGCCTGTGCTGGCTGCGGCGAGACTCCGTATGTCAAGCTGGTCACCCAGCTCTTCGGCGACAGGATGATAGTCGCAAACGCGACGGGCTGCTCCTCCATCTACGGCGGTTCGGCTCCCACCTGCCCCTACACCACCAACGACAAAGGTCACGGACCCGCTTGGGCGAACAGCTTGTTCGAAGACAACGCCGAGTTCGGTTACGGCATGAACCTTGCTTACACCGCAAGGCGCAACGAGATAAAGACCGACGTCGAGGCGCTGATCGCAGGCGCTTGGGCGGATAACGCCGACTTCAAAGCTGCAGGCGAAGAATGGCTGAACGCAATGGACGACGCGGAAGGCTCCAAGGCAGCCGCCGAAAAGCTTATCGCAGCCTGCTCCGCCACCAATGACGAAGCGGCAAAACGCGTTCTTGCCGCCAAGGACTGCCTCGTCAAGAAATCGATCTGGATCTTCGGCGGCGACGGCTGGGCTTACGACATCGGCTACGGCGGACTCGACCACGTGCTGGCTTCCGGCGAAGACGTCAACGTCCTGGTGCTCGACACCGAAGTGTACTCCAACACCGGCGGACAGGCTTCCAAGTCGACCCCGACGGGCTCCATCGCGAAATTCGCCGCCGGCGGCAAACGCGTCAAGAAAAAGGACCTCGGCATGATGGCTATGAGCTACGGCTACGTCTATGTCGCGCAGGTCGCAATGGGCGCCAACATGAACCAGCTGCTCAAAGCGCTGAAAGAAGCCGAAGCCTATAAAGGACCCTCCCTCGTCATCGCTTACGCTACCTGCATCAACCACGGCGTCAACATGTCCCGCCCGATGGACGAGATGAAGAAAGCCGTCGAGTGCGGTTATTGGCAGCTCTACCGCTACAATCCCGACCTCGCAAAAGAAGGCAAGAACCCCTTCACGCTGGACTCCAAAGAGCCCACCGGCGATTACGGCGCCTTCCTCGCGGGCGAAGTGAGGTATGCTTCGTTGAAGAAGCTCTATCCCGCAATCGCGGAGGAACTCTATAAAGAAAATGAAGCGGAAGCCAAAGCCCGCTATGCAGGCTACAAAAAATTGTCTGAATAATTTTCTTCCCGCAAGATTTAAGTAAGAGTACTTTTATTGCTCGCGAAAATTAAACCTTATGGAAAAGCTTGTACGCACGTACAGGCTTTTTTCATAAGGAGCTATAGATGCGGGAAGAAAATTATACCCGCGGCTAGGGACATATTTTACGGCGCTTTCGGGCGAAAGAAACAAGTTTCCCACAGGGGCTCCCTTGATTGTATGTCGATACTAATCGGCGGGAGTTTCGCCCGAAACCGCAGGCAATGATGCCTCCCGAGGCATCATTGCCTGCTTCGCCGCAAACTAACGCAAACATGGCTTTTGTTTGTTCAAACGGCGTTTGCCTTTTGCTTGCCCCAATCCGCTCCGTATCTCGTTCGATACACGCTAGTCTACATCTCGGCGGCTGTATTTTATAGTGAGGCATTTAATTTTCTTTCCGCAAAGGTAAAAGAAGGAAGCTTTAATTATTCAAGGAAACAGATTTTAGTTGAAAAGGTTTAATACATGTAGAAACATTTATTACAAGGAAGAAATTGATTGCGGGAAGAAAATTATACCCGCGGCTAGGGGCGCTCTCGGGGGTGCCTTTCCGCGAAGTGTATAAGATTTTAAGGTCTACACCCTTTGGGCGTCTTCGGTCATGTACTTCATTGTACACTCCCTCCGACGCTTCGCGCAAAATCACCCCCAACACCGGCGAACCCGACTGTAACTTGTTCAAACAGCATTAATTATTCGCCTTCGCCCCAATCCGCTCCGTATCTCGTACTTTACACGGCAGTCTACATCTCGACGACTTCATCTTACAGTGAGAGTTTGGTCGGTAGAAGCCCTTCCCGCGGGAGTGAAGTAAGAGAACTTTTATTGCTCGCAAAGAAAAAACCTTATGGAAAAGCTTGTACGCACGTACAGGCTTTTTTCATAAGGAGCTATAGATTGCGGGAAGAAAATTATACCCGCGTAGCAGGACAGGAGCGAAGCGACTGTCCGTTTTGGAGTTAAGCCTTGATAATACCGAAGAGAAGGAAGAG
>CALVTP010000046.1 GCA_944362765.1 uncultured Clostridia bacterium
ACGGCACGGAAACGGCGATTTGCGATAATTGCGACGCTACCGACACAAGGACGGACGTCGGCTCCGCCACCGGGCACGAGAAGATGACCTCCACCGATATGAAACTCCCCACTTGCACCGAGGACGGATATGTCGTTATGACTTGCGGGAAGTGCGGCTACACCGAAAGGACGGTTATTAAGGCACGCGGGCATAATTTCGTCGACGGCGTATGTACGGTTTGCGGCGAACAATTCTATTCCGACGGTTTGGAATTTACGCTTAGCAGCGATGAAAGCTACTATACCGTCACCGACGTCGGCACCGCCACCGGCGACATAGTTATTCCCGACACCTTCAACGGTCTGCCCGTCCGCGAAATCGGCGGATATGCCTTCTATGGTTGCACCGATATAACTTCGATTGCCATCCCCGCAGGGGTCACCGAGCTACCAAGTGGACATTATAACAGCGGACGTTTTTATGGTGTTTTCTTCGGATGCAGCAATCTTGAAAGCATAACCTTTGCCGAAGGAAGTCTATTGACTAGTATCGGAAGCGGTGCGTTCTACTATTGCAGCAGTCTGACATCGATAGAGATCCCCGCAGGGGTCACTAGTATCGGAGTGGATGCGTTCTTGAATTGCAGCAATCTGGATACGGTATATTACACCGGAAGCATAGTGAACTGGTTTAATATTAAGTTTGAACTCTATTCCAATCCGTTAAACAACGGCGCCGATTTATATATCGGCGGAGAATCGGTGACCGAAGTGACAGTGCCCGAAAGCGTTACGACAATTGGCGATTATCAATTTGAAGGTTGCACAAGCTTAACCTCGATAACCATCCATTCCGGGGTCACTAGTATCGGAGACGAAGCGTTCCGGTATTGCAGCAGCCTGACATCGATAGAGATCCCCGCAGGGGTCACCAGTATCGGAAACTCTGCGTTCTACGAATGCAGCAGTCTTCAGTCGATAGAGATCCCCGCAGGGGTTACCAGTATCGGAGGCTCTGCGTTCTCCGGTTGCAGCAGCCTGACTTCGATAGCGATCCCTGCAGGGGTCACAAGTATCGGAAGCTCTGCGTTCTCCGGATGCAGCAATCTTGCAAGCGTTACCTTTGGCGAAGGCAGTCAATTGACCAGTATCGGATACTCTGCGTTCAAGGATTGCAGCAGCCTGACTTCGATAGCGATCCCTGCAGGGGTCACAAGTATCGGAGGCTCTGCGTTTTATGGATGCAGCAATCTTGAAAGTATTACCTTTGCCGAAGGAAGCCAGTTGACTAGTATCGGAAGCTATGCGTTCTTCAGATGCAGCAATCTTGAAAGCGTTACGTTTGCCGAAGGAAGTCAATTGACTAGTATCGGAAGCTCTGCGTTCGATGATTGCAGCAGTCTGACCTCAATAGAGATCCCCTCAGGGGTCACAAGTATCGGAAGCTATGCGTTCTTCAGATGCAGCAATCTTGAAAGCGTTACCTTTGCCGAAGGAAGTCAATTGACTAGTATCGGAGACGATGCGTTCCGGGATTGCAGCAGTCTGACTGCGATAAAGATCCCCGCAGGGGTTACAAGTATCGGAAGCTCTGCGTTCTATGATTGCAGCAATCTTGAAAGCGTTACCTTTGCCGAAGGAAGTCAATTGACTAGTATCGGAGAGAATGCGTTCCGGGGTTGCAGCAGCCTGACATCGATTGAAATCCCCGCAGGGGTCACAAGTATCGGAGGCTCTGCGTTCAACGGATGCAGCAATCTTGAAAGCGTTACCTTTGCCGAAGGAAGCCAGTTGACTAGTATCGGAGGCGGTGTGTTCCGGTATTGCAGCAGCCTGACATCGATAGAGATCCCTGCAGGGGTGACTAGTATCGGAAGCTATGCGTTCAACGGATGCAGCAGTCTGACATCGATAGATATTCCCGCCGGGGTCACAAGTATCGGAAGCGATGCGTTCGGCGGATGCTATCTCACCATAGTCTACAATTATTCCGATTTAGAGATAACGGCGGGAAGCAGCGACCATAGCGGTGTTGCCCAATATGCCGAAGTGGTGTTGACCAAAGACAATCTAGCCAATGTAAAAGATGAAAACGGCTATGTGACATACACCGATGGCGAGGAAGTGTTGCTTTTAGGCTATCTCGGAAGCGAGAAGGATATAGTTATACCCGAAGGCGTCACGAGAATAGCAAAGTATGCTTGCTACGGGGATGATATCGTTTCGGTCACATTGCCCGAAAGCTTGACTGCAATAGGTGGTTCGGCATTTAATGGTTGTTACAACCTGAAAGAAGTTTACAATAATTCCTCTTTGAATATAACTGCGGGGAGCTATGGTAGTCACGGCTATGTGGCTTACTACGCCGCAAAGGTCTATACTCCGGAGGATCAGGATTCTGCTTTTGATGAAAACGGTTTTGCAATCGACGGCGGAGTGCTTCGCGGCTATAACGGTTCGGAGACGGTCATAATCATTCCCGACGGCGTGACAAGTATTGCAGGTTATGCTTTCTACGGTAACAACGATATAATTTCCGTTACAATTTCCTCAGGGGTCACAAGTATCGGAGACTATGCGTTCAAGGATTGCAGCAATCTTGCAAGCGTTAATTTTGCCGAAGGAAGCCGGTTGACTAGTATCGGAAGCTATGCGTTCTACAGATGCAGCAGCCTTACCACCGTCAGCTTTGCCGAAGGAAGTCAGTTGACCACTATCGGATACGATGCGTTCGACGGATGCAGCAGTCTTCAGTCGATAGAGATCCCCGCAAATGTCACAAGTATCGAACGCTATGCGTTCTATAATTGTAGCAATCTTGAAAGCGTCACCTTTGCCGAAGGAAGTGAGTTGACTAGTATCGGAATCCAGGCGTTTCGGGATTGCAGCAACCTGACATCGATAGAGATCCCCGCCGGGGTCACAAGTATCGGAAGCTCTGCGTTCGACGGATGCAGCCGCTTGGCTTCAATAGAGATCCCCGCTGGGGTCACCGGTATCGGAAGCGGTGCGTTCTACGGATGCAGTAATCTGAGTACGGTATATTACGCCGGCAGCATAGAGGATTGGTTTAATATTGAGTTTTATAACTATTCTTCCAATCCGTTAAGCAACGGCTCCTATTTATATATCGGCGGAGAATCGGTTACCGAAGTGGTAGTACCCGAAAGTATTACAACGATAGGTTATCAATTAACCGGTTGCACAAGCTTAACCTCGATAACCATCCATTCCGGGGTCACCGGTATCGGAGACTATGCGTTCTACGGATGCAGCAATCTTGTAAGCGTTACCTTTGCCGTTGGAAGTCAATTGACTATTATCGGAGATCGGGCGTTCTATGAATGCAGCAGTCTGACATCGATAGAGATCCCCGCAGGGGTTACTAGTATCGGAGACCTTGCGTTCTACGGATGCAGCAATCTTGAAAGTGTTACCTTTGTCGAAGGAAGTCTATTGACTAGTATCGGACGGAATGCGTTCTCCGGATGCAGCAATCTTGAAAGCGTCACCTTTGCCGAAGGAAGTGAGTTGACTAGTATCGGAAGCGGTGTGTTCGAGTATTGCAGCAGCCTGACATCGATAGAGATCCCGGCAGGGGTCACAAGTATCGGAGGCTCTGCGTTCTCCGGATGCAGCAGCCTGACATCGATAGAGATCCCGGCAGGGGTCACAAGTATCGGAGACCGGGCGTTCTTCGGATGCAGCAATCTTGCAAGCGTTACCTTTGCCGAAGGAAGTCAGTTGACTGATATCGGAAGCTTAGCGTTCTCCTGGACAAGCGCCAAAAATGTTTATATCAGCGATATAGAGGTGTGGTGCAATATCGAGTTCGGGGACGATGATTCCAATCCGTTATATAACGGCGGAGTGTTGTGGCTGAACGGCGAGATAGTCTTTGAATTGAATAACCCGGGTACCGTAGAAAGGATAGGAAATTATGCATTCTATAACGCCGAAAGGGTAAAACAAGTGGCCATCGAAGAGGGCGTAACGGAAATAGGCGATTATGCGTTTTACAGCATGTACAGGCTGGAGAGCGTGACGATTCCGTCGACGGTGACGAAGATAGGAAGTTATGCGTTTGCACATAGCTCGAAATTGAAGTATATCTACTATAACGGTACCGAAAAGGATTGGCTTAGTGTGGAAAAGGGTTCGAATTGGGACTTAAATTGCGGAAACTATGAAGTTGTATTCCTTTGAGACGCGGGCGCCGAGGCTTGAGAGGGGTAAGAGCTTCAATCCCCAAAAGTTAAAGGATTCAACCCGTAACAGGTAAATGAATGTTCCCCGTCGGAAAAGCTTCCGGCGGGGAATTTTTCGGGAGTGTAGAAGTCGGGAAGCGCTTACGGGCGGATTGACGGATGAAATCAAGGGGTCGGAAGATTTTCGGGCAGCATGAAACGAAAGGGGGAAAGGTCGAAAATTGTCGGCTTTGGGTGGAGGTTGAATTTTTTATATTTATGTGGTATAATGGCGTTGGAATCGGGCGAGAGAAGCTAAATTCTTTCGTGGGAGCTTCCCGGCGAACGCCTTTTTTTCGAAGCGGCTGTAAAAAGAAGCGGCTTTAATAAAAAGCGGCAAGGCAATCGGATTTTCGGAGGACATATGGAAAAACGCATAGCGGTAATTTTCACCGGCGGGACGATAGGCTCCGTGACGCGGGAGGGGGTAATCGGCTTGGACGAAGGAGCGCCCGACCTATTATTGGAGCAATACACCAAGCGCTACGGTGACAAGAGGGAGTTCAAAAAGTACTACCCCGTATCTGTTCTGAGTGAAAACATGACGCCGTACGAATTCGGAAAAATTGCGGAGTGCCTCTCGCTTGCCGCCAAAGAAGAGGACGTCGCGGGGATAATATTGACGCACGGTACCGACACTTTGACTTTCACCGCCAACGCGCTCGCGGTGATGTTTTCGGATATATCCGTTCCGGTTGTCATCGTCTCTTCCTTCAAACCCTTGACGGAAGGCGGAAACGGCGTTCAGAATTTCAAAGCCGCCGTCGATTTCATTTCCCTGGAGATCCCCGGGGTATTTGTTGCGTATCAAAACTTTAAGGAACCCATGAGAATACATTTGGGAGCCCGTTTAGCGGAAACAGAACAACTTACCGGAAGAGTTTCGAGCATCGGGAATCTGCATTTTGCTTCCCTTGAGGGAGGAAGATTCGTCTTGAATTCCTCGCCGAAAAACGTTTCTTTAAAGAGTCTCGCCGAGCCTAAAAAACCCTCCGGGTTAACTTCGTTGTCGACGGACGTCGTCACCGTCGTCCCGCACACCGGGACCGATTTCGAGTACTACTTATTGAAAGAGCGTATCCCTCGGGCGTATGTGATAAAGCTCTATCACAGCGGCACCTGTTCCGGGGTGAGCGGGAAGTTCGGAGTGATGAAGTTCATCGAGCGCGCCCGCGAAGAAGGTTCCGAGGTGGTGCTTGCGCCTTTTCCGAGCGGTATGGCGAAATACGAATCCTCCGGCGGGATCTTCGACAAGGCTTTGATTGCGACGGATATCTCATTCGAGATGTGCGTCGTCAAAGTGATGTTGGCGCTGGGCTCCGGAGTAGGCGTCTCGGAGGCGCTTTCAAGAAATTACGCCTTCGAAAAGCTTATTTAAAGGGGGCGCCGTGAATTTTCTTTCCGCGAAATTTTACGTTTTTGTAAAGAGGAAGGGGAGAGCCTGCGGCTTGACTAAAACTACTTCACTATCTATAATTAAAGTATGCATATCTCCCGCGCGGTATTTAAATTGAGCGACATATTCAATCACCCGCTTCGAAACTACGTCCGCTATCGGGGCGTCGAAAGGGTCAAGGATATCCCTTACGGCGAAGGGCGGTTTCGCGTGATGGATTTTTATTTCGACCCCGAAATTGCCGGAGATTCCCGAGAGGGGCTCCCGGTTTTATTGAACGTGCACGGCGGAGGCTTCGTTTGCGGCGGTAAAAAGTACCGCTCGGGTATAGCTAAACTCTTTGCAAAAGAGGGATATTTCGTCGTCAATACCGATTACACGTTGGCGCCGATTGGGGGCTTTCCGACGGGCGGAAACGACGTGATCATGGCGTGGAAATCGCTGGATCTATTTAAAAAGCGCTTTCCTCTCGACCCGAAAAGAGTGATTTTGACCGGCGACTCGGCAGGCGGTTATTGGGCGGCGGCGGCTTTTGCGGCAGCCTTTTCCGCGGAGTACCGCAATATGGCGGGTCTTGACGCCACTCCCGATATAAAACCGTTGGCGCTTCTCACTTTTTGTGCTCCGTTCAACCTGTTGAAATGCACCGAAGTCCGCACGCCGCTGAACATAAGCGAAGATATCGGTGACTGCCTTTTCGGGAAGAAGGAGAAGGCGGAGGAATACCCCGCGGAAGCGATAGATATAGTAAAAGCCGTGCGCCCCGATTGGGCGCCTGTCGGCATAATGGCGGCTAAAAACGACATGTTTGCGGGGACGCAGCACGAAGCGATGACCAAAGCGCTTACAGAAAACGGAGTCGCAAACTTCGTCTATGTGGCTTCCGAAAAGGGAGACGCCCATTGCACCCACCTTTATCCCTTCCTCCCGGGGAGCCGCCTGACGATCGAAAAAGCAAAGGAGTTTTTAAGTAAAGTCGTGAATTCGGCTCCCGAAACTCCCGATTCGGATATCCGAATACAAAATCAAGCAGTCGATTAAGCCAAACGAAACATATATGGATATTCAACCGAAATCCGATAAAAAATAAAAGCTTATGAGTAAAAAAACCGGCGAACCGAAAGGCAAATCAAACGACGTCGACAGAAAACGCGACAAAGTAAAGCAGCTTTCCTTCGGCGATATAAAACTCCTTGCGGGGATGGTCAGGGGGTATATTCCGCCGGCGGTTTTGGCGCCGCTGTTCGTCGTCATCGAAGTTATCATGGAAGTGCTCATTCCCCGCGAAATGGGGGCGCTTGTCGACGAAGGCATAGCCGTCGGCAACATGACCGCGGTCGCGACGCATGGCGGGATAATGGTGGCTTACGCCGTCATCGCCTTGGTCTCGGGGGCGCTTTCGGCGCGTTTTGCGGCAGTGGCAAGCATGGGATTTGCCAAAAATCTCCGCGCCGCGATGTTTGAAAACATTCAGCACTTTTCCTTCGGAAATATTGATAAATTTTCGACGGGGAGCCTTGTCACCCGCATGACGACGGACGTCACTTTTATAAGGAACGCTTTTGCTACATGTATCCGCGTAGCGTTCAGAGCGCCGTTGATGTTTGCGATGTCGATAGCGATAGCAATTGACATAAATTGGCGGATAGCGCTCATTTTCGTTGCGGCAGCGCCGGTGCTGGGCGCGGGCTTGGCGGGAGCGGGCATGATAGCCTTCCCTCTCTTCAAAAAGATGTTCAGACGCTTTGACAGGATGAACACCGTCGTACAGGAAAACCTTATCGGGATAAGGGTGGTCAAGGCTTTCGTAAAGGAACCGCACGAAACCGAGAAATTCCGCAACGCGGCGGAAGAAGTAAAAAAGACGCAGGTTGCGGCGGAGCGTTTATTTGTGTACGGTCAACCGCTTATGCAGCTATTGATGTTCGGCTGTCTTATCGCGGTGGTGTGGCTCGGCGGCAGGGAGATAATTTCAGGCTCGACCACAATGACGATGGGAGACCTGGCGTCCTTTATAACGTATGTAAATCAGATTCTTATGTCGCTTCTGATGGTGGCGATGATACTCGTGAACCTCGTTTTAAGCAGCGCCTCGGCTTCGCGCGTTTCGGAAGTTTTGAAGGAAAAGCCCGAAATCGACGACTCCGCGGCGAAGACGAAGGAGCTCCCCGCGGACGGTTCCATCGTCTTTAAAAACGTCGGATTCAGATACAAAAACAGCGAAAAAGAAACAATAAGCAACTTGAATTTGAAGATAGCTTCGGGAGAAACGGTAGGGATACTCGGCGGCACGGGCTCGGCGAAGAGCACCTTGGTGCAGCTGATTCCCCGCCTTTACGACGTTACCGAAGGCGTCGTCGAGGTGGGCGGGCAGAACGTAAAGGAGTACTCCGTCAAAGCGCTTCGCGAAGCAGTCGGAATGGTGCTTCAGAAAAACGTTCTTTTCAGCGGCACCATCCGCGACAATCTGAAATGGGGAAGCGAAGAGGCTTCCGACGAGGAGCTGCTGGCGGCATGCAGGACGGCTTCGGCGGACTTTGTCGAAAGCTTTCCGGACGGGCTGGATACCGACCTCGGGCAGGGCGGAGTCAACCTCTCCGGCGGGCAGAAGCAGCGCCTTTGTATAGCCCGAGCCATTTTAAAAAAGCCTAAGATCATGATCCTGGACGATTCCACCTCGGCGGTGGACACCCATACCGACGCAGACATCAGGGCGGCGCTCAAAAAGGAGCTTCGCGGCATGACGGTACTGATAATCGCCCAGCGGGTCTCTTCCGTCAAGGACGCCGACAAGATTCTTGTCATGGAAAACGGCAGGATCATTGGCGAGGGGCGGCACGAAGAGTTGTATTACGGTTGCCCGGAGTACAGAAACGTCTGTGAACTCCAGAACGTATCGGCGGAGGCGTGAAATGAGGACGAAGACTTTTAAAACCCGCAAAAACTCCGACGACTATAAGGAAATTTCCTCTCTCCGTCCGGAAAACCCGTTGAAAACCTTCAGGGCAATCTTTTCCTTCATGAAAAAGTATGTCCCGCATATCGTTTTTGCTTTGGTCGGCGGTATCATCAACGTGGGAGGCATGCTGGGAGGCACGGTGCTGCTGCGGGAGCTTCTGGAGATAGTCGAAGAATCCATTCTCACCGGCATGGCGACGGGGGAATTGTTGGCGCTCCTGACCGAAAAAGCGCTGATAATGGGGGCTATATACATTGCGGGAGCACTGGGCGGAATGTTGAGTATGCGCCTTCTTCTGACTGTTTCGACGGGGACGCTCTACACCATCAGGACAGAAATGTTCGAAAAGATGGAAAAACTTCCGATAGCCTACTTCGACCGCCGCACCCACGGCGAGATAATGAGCCGCTACACCACCGATACCGACGCTTTAAGAGAGATGATCTCCAACGGTATTCCCAATATCGTCTCTTCCGTACTGACGATAACGGGGGTGTTTATTCTGATGATGGTGTTCAGCCCTCTTCTGACGTTATTCGTCATCGGAATGCTTGTTGTCATGCTTATAGCGGTGACGGTGATAGGAAAGAAGGGCTCGGTGCACTTTTTAAGCCAGCAGACCGGTATTGCCCGCGCCAACGGCTACATTGAAGAATACGTCGAAGGTCAGAAGGTGGTGCAGGTGTTCTGCCACGAAGAAAAGACCAAGGAAGGTTTCAGAAAATTGAATGAAGCGCTCTGCAGGTCGGAAACTTTGGCGCAGACTTACGCCCAGATCCTTATGCCCATAATGGGCAATCTTTCATATTTGAATTACGTCGTCACGGCGATAGCGGGGGCGGCAATGATAGCGCACGGACAGTTGGAAGGCGGTGCGCCGCTTCTCATCTCGTTTTTGACCCTTTCAAGGCAATTTTCGATGCCTTTAACGCAAATTTCCCAGCAATTCAACGGCATTATGACGGCGCTTGCGGGGGCTGAAAGGATAATGAAGCTTTTGGAGGAGGAGCCCGAAAACGACTCCGGTTACGTCACCTTAGTCAATGCCGAAAAGGGGGCGGACGGCATTACCGAATCGGATAAGCGGACGGGGCATTGGGCGTGGAAACATTACCACAAGGCGACCGATTCGACGACTTATGCCGAATGGAAGGGAAAAATTGAGTTCGAGTGCGTCAACTTTTCTTACGAGCCCTCCAAACCCGTTCTGAAAGAGGTTTCCTTCACCGCCGAACCGGGCAGCAAGATAGCGCTTGTGGGTTCGACGGGAGCGGGAAAGACGACGATAACCAATCTTCTGAACAGGTTTTACGAAGTCGAGGACGGAAAGATCCGTTACGACGACATCAACATCCGAAAGATAGTCAAAGAGGATCTGCGCCGCTCGATGGCGATGGTTTTACAGGACGTTCACCTTTTTACGGGCACCATTCGTGAAAATATCCGCTACGGCAGGGAGGACGCGACCGACGAAGAAGTGCTCGCGGCAGCCTCGCTTGCCAACGCCGACGAGTTTATAAACACTCTTCCGGACGGGTACGACACGGTGCTGACGGCGGACGGCTCCAATCTGTCCGAAGGACAGCGTCAGTTGTTGTCGATAGCAAGGGCGGCTGCTGCCGATCCTCCCGTTCTGGTGCTGGACGAAGCTACCTCTTCCGTCGACTCCGCCACCGAAAGGCTGATAGAAGAAGGGATGGACAGACTGATGAAAGGGCGCACCGTATTTATTATCGCACACCGTCTTTCGACGGTAAGAAACGCCGACGTCATTTTAGTCATCGAAGGCGGGAGAATCATAGAGCGCGGCTCGCACGACGAACTTCTCCTGAAACGCGGAAGATATTACGATTTGTATACCGGAGCCTTCGAATTAAGTTGACAACGGGAATTAAGTTGACAGCTGCCGAAAAAATAACTATACTTATAGTTTAGAAAATACTTTTATTAAGGGGAGAGCGATAAATGCACTGTTATTCCGGGAAAGTTACGAGATTGTTAGCCGTAGCCGCCGTTTTAGCGCTGGCGGTGGCTTTGACGGCGCTTGCCGCCTGCAACATTACGGACGACAAAGGCGGAAACGGAGGAACGTTAAGACCCGTCGAAAACTTCTACACCATTTCTTTCGAGACGGGAGTTCAGGGCGTCGAATGCGACGACATAATTTTGACTTCTTCAACTCAGATAATTCTCCCCGACAACCTCTACCGCAGGGGATACGAGTTTGCAGGCTGGTATATCGATGAGGATTATACCACCACGCTATCCGATTTTCTGATAAGCAACGCCGTTTCCGAAAACATTGTCGCTTACGCAAAGTGGGAGCCCGTCGAATACACTCTGAATATTTCCGTAAACAACCCGAAAGCCGGTTATATCCTTGATGACGGCAACGAAAAAATAGCGGAAGACGGGGCAGAGGAAGAAATCGCCTTTACATACGGTACAGACTTCAGCTTCACGGCGGTCGATCAGACTAAGAGCGAATATTATTCCTTCATGGGCTGGTATGACGAGGACGGCAATCAGGTGCAGGGTACGAACGAATACGCGTTCAGAGCTCCTGCTGAGGATGTCCGGCTCCAGGCGCGCTGGCGCGGAGTACAATTAAAGATATACTTCCATAACGACAGGGCGACCGACGCTGCCGAAGAAGTCGTCGCGGTAACCGATTACAGGTACGGCGATACTTTCACATACGTTCCCGACTATGCCGCGGATTC
>CALVTP010000047.1 GCA_944362765.1 uncultured Clostridia bacterium
TGGACACTCTGAAAGATGTTCCGACGGGAGTCAACGTCATACGCTATCCCGCCGAAAAGAACGCCACCGACGGCGAACTCGCCATAGACTACCTTAATTCGTTAAATTTCAAGGAAATTACAATTTACGGAGCATTCGGCGGAAAAATCGAACACGTTTTAGGCAATCTTAACCTTTTGGCATACGCGGACTCCCTAGGCATTTCGGCAAAAATCGACGACGGAAAGGAGAAGGCATGGTTTTCGAAAAGCCGTCTTGAAATCGACTCCCTTCCCGGCGACGAGGTTTCGATATTTCCTTTTGGCGGCTGCGCCTCGGTCTCTCACTCGGAAGGTCTCTACTACCCTCTCGAAAATCTCTTGTTAAAGCCCGAAAAATCGCGCGGCATATCCAACCGCGCGACTGACGAAAAAATTGTTTTGGAAATAGCTTCCGGCGCCGTTATTGTCATTCTGCGCCGCAAAGGCTGAACTTTTATTCCCCTTCTTTTTCGGCTTTTTCGCCTTCAACCGATACTCGAACGTCGGCTTCGTCGCCGCCTGCGGGCTCGTTTTTCCTGGAAATCGTCGCCCTGTTTAACGCTCTGAGGAAGTTTTTCGACGCAAAAAGCGCCGCTCCCGCCACCAACGCTATCGCCATATCGGCAAACGCAAATGAGTTGTAGAGGAAGCTCCACGCCACCGCGCCGTAGTTATCGGGATCGGCAGAACCGAAGACGAAAATTCCCGACACGACGTGCGCAAGATATCTTAAAACGACGCCGACGATTCCGCCCAATAAAATTTGCACGACGGGGTACTTTTCAAACAGCTTCATATCTTTGAACATTCCCGCAACGCCTATCGCGCCGAAGGCTATCGGGTAATCCAACAGGAATTGTACCGGGTGAGTGAACCAAGGCGCTTGGATAAATTGCAAAAAGCCGTAAATGACGCCCGCCATGACCCCTTTTCTGACTCCGTACATATACGAAAACACCATCAGCGGCAGCAGCGATGCCAAAGTTATCGAACCGCCCTGCGGCAATTGCAAAAACCGTATATAGGAAAGCGCAAAACTCATCGCTATGCAGATTGCGGCATAGACGATACCTTTGGAGTCGAGAGGCTTACTCTTTTTGCCGCAAAAGATGGCAAGAAGTGCTATCGCCGCTATTATCAGCACGGTATAGAGGTAGAGCTGCACTTCGTCTCCCGTAGTCCTGTCGACGCCGGCAGCGGAATAGTCGAACATTGTGCCGATAAAAAGCGCAAGTATTCCCGCCGCTGCGACGATGACGGCGATTTTCCAAACGAGTGCGGAAGCTTCGGGCTTGACCAAGGCGACTATCAACGCCGCCACCACCATTCCGAGCATTACCGCCAGAATGACGACTATCGGAATGAATGTTTTCATGTCCGAAATGCCGTCCTCTTCGAGCTTCAGCGTCATCAACAGTACGATAAGCCCTATCGCGTAACCCGCCGCGAACGCGGTAGCTTGCTTGGGAAAGGTGCGGTAGCTTTCCGGGCGGAATTTTTTCAATAAAATCCCGGCTGCTACACCGCAAACCAACAGTGCTACCGTCAGATACAGCGCCACAGTTGCCGCTTTTTCAAATGCGGAAAGTGTTTCAAAAGGATCGGTAAACATGATTTCTCCTCCGCCGAGAGTCGAAATACGCAAAAAACCTCAAGCGAGATTACTTGAGGCGTCCTAAATTGCGCTCCTTACGCGGGCGTGAACCCGGTCAAGTTCGAAGGGTGTAATCTCAGGCTTTACGCCACCCCCGGCATTTTTTAATTTGATATTTATAAGATATCACCCAAAAAACCGCTTGTCAAGCATTCCACACCGATTCCCCGCCTCGTCTGTCGACAAGCGTTCCATACCGGTTTCCCGGTCTTTCCTATTGACCGGCGTTCCGGAACGGGTGGCGGATGAGGGATTTTCTTTCCGCATAGGTCTTACCTTATGAAAAAAGCTCGTACGGGGTACAAACTTCTTCATAATGTTTTATTTTCGCGAGTAAATAAAGTTTTCCAACTATTAATCTTGCGGAAAGGGCTACAACCGACCACCCCCTCACTATAAAATACAGCCGTAACAATGTAGACGAGCGTGTAAAGTACGAGACACGGAGCGGATTGGGGCGAAGGCGGAGGATATAAGCTGTCTGAACAAGTAATAGTTTGGACGCCGGTGTTGCGGGTGATTTTGCGTTAAATGGCGGCAGGAGTGTACAAAGATGTACATGACAGAGACATTTCACGCAAAAGCGCCCGCAAGAGCGCCTTAATACGCGGATAAAATTTTCTTTCCGCTTCGATTTCTTCCTTGCAATAAATGTTTCTATATGTATTAAACCTTTTCAACTAAAATCTGTTTCCTTGAGTAATTAAAGCTTCCTTCTTTTACCTTTGCGGAAAGAAAATTAAATGCCTCACTGTAAAATACAGCCGTCGAGATGTAGACTACCGTGTAAAGAACGAGATACGGAGCGGATTGGGGCGAAGGAAAAAAGTTGTGATTGGTTTAAACGCTTCTTCCGGCGCAGCCTGCTTTACCGTTTATCGTAGCAAATTTAATATACTCATAGTACCCGGCTATATTTCAATAATACCGCTTCGAAGAAATTTCTATCGCCTTAGAAAGTATCTTTTGTGCCTGAGTATAGAAATATCGTTCGCGGCATACGTCGTATGCCGCTCTCTCATTTCGTCACTCCGCCGCAAAATCTATCTTTCTAAGACGATATCTCTTCCTTCTCTTCGGTATTATAAGAGTTTGCTCCAAAACGGACAGTCGCTTCGCTCCTGTCCTGCCCGAAAGCGACGTAAAATATGCCCCAAGCCGCGGCTATATTATAATTTTCCTTTGCCCATCTATCCTACCTTATGAAAAAAGCCCGTACGGGGTACGGACTTCCTTTCATAAGGTTTTGTTTTCGCGAGCAATTAATGTTCCCTTACTTCACTCCTGCGGGAAGGGCTTCTGTCGACCATCCCCTCACTGTAAGATGAAGTCGTCGAGATGTAGACTACCGTGTAAAGTATGGGACACGCAGCGGATTGGGGCAAGCAAAGAAACAAAAGCTGTTTGAACGGACAGAAGTCGGGATTGCGTTAGTTTGCGGCGAAGCAGGCAATGATGCCTCGGGAGGCATCATTACCTGCGGTTTCGGGCGAAACTCCCGCCGATTAGTATAGACATACAATCAAGGGAGCCCCTGTGGGAAACTTGTTTCTTTTGCCCGAAAGCGCCGTAAAATATGCCCCTAGCCGCGGGTTGTAATTTTCTTCCCGCAATCAATAGCTCCTTATGAAAAAAGCTCGTACGGGGGTACGAACTTTTTTATAAGGTTTAATTTTCGCGAGCAATTAAAGTTCTCTTACTTTAACTCTGCGGGAAGAAAATTACTTATCCGCCTTGTTTAATTTTGGTGTCCAGCACATGGCGGGAGGCTAATTCCGCGAAAACCTCTTTCGGCAATATATCCATCTCCACCATCATCACCAGCGAATGATAGTACAAGTCGGCAAGCTCGTATATCGCGCCCTGCTTGTTTCCTGCCTTCCCTTCGATTATGACCTCGGTGCATTCCTCGCCCACTTTTTTGAGGATCTTATCGATGCCCCGATCGAACAGGTAGGTGGTGTAGCTTCCTTCTTTCGGCGATGTTTTTCTCCCTTTTATCAATTCGTAAAGCCCTTCTGTCGAAAAAGGTTTTTTGCCGTCCCCGACAAAGAGTTCGCGGTAGAAGCAGGATTCGTTTCCGGTGTGGCAGGCGGGTCCGTCCTTTTCCACTTCCGCCACGATGGCGTCGCCGTCGCAGTCGATTCGGAGTTCGACGACGTGTTGCAGGTTGCCGCTGGTGGCGCCCTTCGTCCAAAGTTCTTTTCTGGAGCGCGAATAGAAGGTCATCAAGCCCTTCTCCATAGTGAGGCGGAGGCTCTCCTCGTTCATGTACGCAAGCATCAGCACCTCTTTGGAGTAATAATCCTGCACTACGCAGGGCACCAAGCCATTTTCGTCAAATTTGATTGCGGAAATATCGATAGCGTTCATATATATTCTCTCCGTTTTGTATTTTTCGTTTCAGTCGCGCCGCATTCCGGCGGATTTCCGAACTTATAGCCTGACGTTGACGCCTTCCTCTCTCAAACGGCGTTTGACGTCAAAAATTGCAACTTCCTCGTTGTGGAAGATACCGGCAGCCAGCCCCGCGTCGATACTCGGAAGCCTTTTAAACAGAGCGACGAAGTGCTCCGCCTTCCCCGCGCCACCCGAAGCCACTACCGGAATATCGACTACGGACGATATCGCCTCCAACATTTCCATGTCGAAGCCTTCGCGCACACCGTCGGTGTCGATACTGTTGACGACAAGTTCCCCCGCACCCTCCGAAAACCCCCTCTTTGCCCATTCGATGGCGTCAAGCCCGGTGTTTTCACGTCCCCCCTTGCCGAAAACGGTGAATTTTCCGTCGACGCGCTTTATGTCCATCGACAATACTACGCATTGATCGCCGTACTTCCTGGCGGCTTCGCCGATAAGCGAGGGGTTCCTGATGGCGCCGGAGTTGACGGAAACCTTGTCTGCTCCCGCCTTCAGCACCCGCGAAAAGTCATCTATCGTGTCGATTCCGCCGCCCACCGTCAACGGAATAAAGATTTCCGAAGCTACCCTTTCCAGAACGTCGATGAAGAGTTTCCGCCCTTCGCTTGAAGCGGTTATGTCGTAAAAAACCAATTCATCGGCACCCTCGGCGTTGTAGCGCCGCCCGAGTTTCACGGGGTCGTCAATGTCACGGATCCCGACGAAGTTTTTTCCTTTTACCACTCTTCCGTCCCTGACATCCAAACAAGGTATAATTCTTTTAGTTATCATTTTCGTCTCCCAATTTAACCGCTTCGGATACCGAAAAAGCCTTTTCATAGATTGCTTTTCCGACTATGACGCCGTAGACTCCGGTACTTTTAAGCCCTCCGATATCCTCCAACGAACCTATCCCGCCGGAAGCAATTATCTTTGTGTCCTTGTTCGCGGAAAGCCTCCTGTAAAGTTCGTTATCCACTCCGCGCATGACTCCGTCACGGGAAATATCGGTGTAGATTATCCGTTTTACTCCCTCTTCGGCAAGCTTTAACACGAACTCTTCGCCGTTTATTCGGCTTCCTTTCTCCCAGCCCGCTACGCGCACGAAGCCGTCCAGAACATCGACTCCGACGGCAACTAGTTCACCCCATTCCTTCAACGCTTCCTTCAAAAACGCCGGGTTTTCGACGGCGGCAGTGCCGAGTATCACCCTGGAAACGCCGAGATTCAAGTAGCTTTCGGCGCGGCGCATGTCGCGGATCCCGCCACCTATTTCGGTGTCGCCGCCGATGGCTGCGAGCGCTTTTACCGTTTCAAAGTTGGGATTTAAGCCCGCCCTGGCGCCGTCGAGGTCGACGATATGCAGATGTCTCGCGCCTTCTTTTAAAAATGCGCGGTACACCTCTTCGGGGGAGTCGGAGTAGACTTTTTTTGTATCGAACGCCCCGCGCGTCAGTCTGACCGCGGCGCCGCCCATGATATCTATTGCGGGAAATATTTCCATTACAGCTCCTTGAACGCTTCCAGAATTTTAAGCCCGGTGTTACCGGATTTTTCGGGATGGAATTGCGCCCCGAAGACGTTTTTCGACCAAGTCACGCCCGAAACGCATACGCCGTACTCCGAATAAGCCGCGGTGTAATCGCCCTTCGGCACGAAATAGGAGTGCACGTAGTAGACGTATTCGCCGTCCGAAGTGTACTTCAGAATCGGGCATTCCTTTACGATTTTCAATGCATTCCAGCCCATTGCCGGCACTTTTAAACCGTTCGCTGCCTCCCTCAAAGGTCCGACTTTTCCCGGTATCAGCCCCAGACCCTTGCAAAAGCCGTACTCACAGCTTGCTTCGTGCAGCAGCTGCATCCCGAGACAAATCCCGAGAAGCGGTTTTCCGCCCTCGGCTTCCCCGATGATAAAATCGGTCAGACCTCTTTCGTCCAAACTCCTTTTTGCGTCGCCGAAGGCACCGACTCCGGGAAGAATTATCTTGTCGGCACGCGAAATTTCCGCCTTGTCGCCGGTCAGCACCGAGTCAGCCCCTATAGCTTTCAGCGAAGCTGTCAGACTGAACAGATTGCCCACTCCGTAGTCGATGACCGCTATCATAGTACCCCCTTGGTGGAGGGAAGCACGTCGGAGTAGACGGGATCGATCGCCACCGCCTCGCGCACCGCGCGTCCCAAACCTTTAAACAGCGCCTCGATGGTGTGATGAGTGTTCCGACCCGCTATTTTTTTGACGTGAATTGTCATTTTTGCGGAGCGGGAAAGTGCCGCCAGGAACTCCTCGACAAGTTCGGTATCGAAAACACCTACCTTCGCGCCGCTCTCCTCTCCGTCGTCGCCAAGCCGCGACGCACGCAGCGGAAGCTCGTAACTTAAATGTGCCCGTCCCGAAAAGTCAATCGCCACCATCACCAACGCTTCGTCCATCGGCATAAGGCACTCGCCGTAGCGCATGATGCCCGCCTTGTCGCCGAGCGCCGTAAGGAAGGCTTCGCCCAAAGCTATCCCTATATCTTCCGCGCTGTGGTGAAAGTCGACCTCGGTGTCGCCCTCAACTTTCAGCCGAACCCCTATTTTTGCAAACGAAAAAAAGAGGTTCAGCATGTGGTTGAAAAATCCCGAGCCCGAATCTATCTTGGCTCCGGTAAATGAATCCAGACAGATTTCAAGCTTCACATCGGTTTCCTTGGTTGTTCTGTTTACTTCGGCAATTCTCATATTCAGGCTCCCGAAATTATGTTTTTAAGTACCTTAACAAAGGTTTTCATTTGCTCCATGCTGCCTATTGTCACCCTTATGAACGGGGATAGCCCGGGGGTGGAGAAGTGCCTTACCAGCACCCCGCGCTCCATAAGTTTTTCCTTTAACTCTCCGCCGTCGATTCCGGGCGCGCGCATCAGAATGAAGTTTGCCTGCGATTTCACCGTCACCATGCCGAGCTCTTTTACCGCCTTGTCGGTGAATTCACGCGCCTCGATAACTTTTGAAACGCACTCCGAAAAATATTTCTCGTCTTCGAACGCTCCTATTGCGAGAGCCTCCGCCGCCCGCCCTAAATTATAGGGATTAAAGGAATATTTTATCAATTTAAGCTCGTCTATTATCTCCCTTGCGGCAATGACAAAACCTATTCTGCCGCCCGCAAGCGCGCGCGATTTCGACAGCGTGCCGACCACAACGAGGTTGTCGCGGCTTTTGACGAGCGGCTTTACCGACTGCGCTCCGAAGTCGACATACGCCTCGTCGACTATGACGAGTCTGGGCTTCGAAAGCATTCTTTCTATATGTTCCACCGCCATGAAAGTGCCAGTTTGCGCATTCGGATTGGCAAAAATTACGTTGTCGTCGCAGTCGATGAACGCCTCCTCGTCGACAGAAAAATCCTCTTTCAGCGGAAAAGTTTTCACCTCGGCTCCGACCAGGCGGGAAAAGACGGGATAGAAACCGTAGCTTATTTCGGGCGCCGCAAAGGGCTTCCCCTTTTCCGCATAGGCAATATACAAAAACGCCAAAGCTTCGTCGGAACCGTTGGTGACGAGCACGTTTTCCTTATCCAAGCCGTAACAGCGGGCGATGACTTTAGTCAATTCGGCGTTTTCGGGGTCGTTATAGAGATTTAATTTGTCAAACGCCGCCTTCATGCGCTCCCTCGCTCTTTCGGAGGGCGGGAAGGGGCTTTCGTTGGTGTTCAGCTTGATAAAACCCCCCTGCGGTTGCTCGCCCGGAGTGTACGGCACAAGCTCTTTGAATTTTTCGAGTAAATACTTTGTCATATTTTATGTTCAGCGGGTTCTATGCCCTATTTTTGCCGATTTGCCGCACCACGGAAAGCGTTCCGGCGGAACATTTTGTCGCTATTTTACGATAAAACGCGCTCTGACGGACTCGGCGTGAGCACGAAGTCCTTCAGACTCTGCAAAAGCGGCGATGTCGTCGACATAATTTTGAAGCGCCTCCGGACTCATCTTTATGAATTGGCTTTTTTTCAGAAAGTCGTCGACGCCGAGCGGCGAAGAAAATCGCGCCGTGCCGCCTGTGGGGAGCGTGTGGTTGCTGCCCGCCATATAATCGCCGACGGCTTCCGGAGTGTAGTGCCCGAGGAAGACTGAACCGGCGTTTTGAATGCTTTTCAGTAACTTTTCGGGCTCTTTCACGGCAAGCTCCAGGTGCTCCGGCGCAATTTTATCGGAAAGCGCCGCCGCCTCTTCTATGGAATCGGTCAGAATGATTTTCCCGTTGTTTTTTATGCTCTCCGCGGCAATTTCACGGCGGGGAAGCGCCTCCAAACGCCTGTCGACGGCTTTTGAAACGGCAGAGGCGAGCTCCTTGGAATCGGTTATCATTATTGCCGAAGCGAGTTTGTCGTGTTCGGCTTGCGACAACAAATCCGCCGCCAGCCAATCGGCGTTTGCGGAGGAGTCCGCCACCACCAGAATTTCGCTGGGCCCCGCTATCATATCGATCCCGACGACGCCCTGCACCAACTTCTTTGCGGTAGCGACATAGACGTTCCCGGGTCCGACTATCTTGTCGACGGCGGGGATACTTTCGGTACCGTACGCCATTGCGGCGATCGCCTGCGCGCCGCCCGCTTTGAAGACTTTTCCTGCGCCCGCCACCTTTGCAGCCGCAAGGATGCCGTCGGGAACGCTGCCGTCCCGCGCGGGAGGAGTGCAGATAATTGTCTCCCTTACCCCCGCAAGCACGGCGGGAATGCAATTCATCAGGACGCTCGAAGGATATCGCGCCGTTCCGCCGGGCACATACAGCCCCGCTCTTTCTACGGGAATAAACCGCTCGCCGACGGTGATACCGTCGTAGTTTAACGTGAAGTCCTTCCTCTTCTGCGCCTCGTGGAAGCGGCGGATGTTATGCGCCGCCCTTTCGAGAATCCGCATATATTCGCCGCCCACTCTTTCGACGGCGGCGGCGATTTCGTCTTCGGAAACCAAAAAATCTTCGATTTCCACGCCGTCAAACCGCCTTTCGTACTCCCTTAATGCGTCGTCGCCCCTCTCCTTTACGGCGGACAGCACCTCTTTTACTTTGTCTTCGACGGAGGCGTAAGCGACGTCTCTTTGCGCGACTATTTCGGCAGGAGTAATTTCTTTCAGACTAATTATTTTCATTTATAAGTGCCCCCAATTCCGAGGTAATGCGATCTATTTCTTCGCGTTTGAAGCGGTAAGAAGCTTTGTTGGCGATGAGGCGCGCCGAGATTTCGGCTATGATTGTCACCACTCGCATGTCGTTTTCTTTAAGCGTAGTACCCGTTTCGACCAGATCGACGATGACGTCGGACATATCCATCAGCGGTGCCAGCTCTATGGAGCCGTTCAGCTTTATTATCTCTATACGCCGCCCCATCGAAGCATAATAGCCTTTTGCAGTATTGACGAACTTCGTTGCCACCCTCAGCGTCGCGCCCGGGCGGTCAACATAACCGTTCTTGGCACAGACGCACATGCGGCACTTTCCCGTTTTCAGATCGAGAAGCTCGTAGACGTCGGGCGTGTTTTCGGTGATTATATCCTTTCCCGCAACGCCTATATCGGCTACGCCGCGTTCCACGTATACGGGAACGTCCCACGGCTTTACCAAAAAGTAGCGGACAAACCCGCTTTCGTCTTCGAACACCAGCTTGCGCCCGGCGTCCTCCACCTTTTTCAATATGCCCGCCTTTTTCATAAGTTCCAGCGTCTTGTCGGCGAGCCTTCCCTTCGGCAATGCTATATTAACGCTCATTTTTTATCAGCTCCCCTTTCCTGAATTTATAATCGGCTTTCCCTCCGCGAACGAGAGTAACACTCTTCCCTCCGGCGCGGAGGGCATTCGCCGAAGCCAAAAGCTTTCCTATATCCGTTCCGTCGTAGTCGATGACGACGTCGGCAAAGCGCGCTTCGGAAAAGTATTTTTCCGTTATCTCGTCGGTGTACAATGCGAATCCGACGGCGCCTTTTCCCTCTTCGCCCACCAATTTATCGTAGCGTCCGCCCTTCAGAACGCCGCCCGCGATACCCTCGATATACCCCGAAAAGAGTATGCCGTTATAGTAATTGGTGTTGCCGGTGATGGAAAAGTCAATTTGAATTTTTTTCGCATATCGGGTTCCCGAAAATGCGCATACGAGAGCCCGAAGTTCATCTATCGCGATATTCGCTTCTTTTCCGAAGGCGTACTTCGACGCCTTGTCAAGCGCCTTTAACGGCTCAGGAGGAAGGTTGATGACTTCGCTTATCGTCTTTGCGTCACCCTTCCTTAGCGAGTACTTTTCCGAGATCTTTTCCACTTCCCCGGTGCGCTTTTTTGCGATGACGTCTCTTAACTCTTCCTTAAGTTCCGCTCCCTTCCCGACGGCGTGCACGAGTCCTTCCGTGAATCTGACGTCGGAGAGCACCAATACATACTCGCCGCCCGCATGTTCCAGACTTTTCAAGGCAAGCTCCACCGCCTCGGTAACGGTGACGGCGTCTATATCTCCTATAGCTTCAAGCCCCGTCTGTGTGAGTTCCTTAAACCCGTCCGACGCCCGGTTCGGACGAAAAACCGACTCGGTATAGTAATACTTCCCTACGCCCGAAGCGGGCAGCGCGTTCTTGACTATCGACAGCGTGACGTCGGGCTTCAACGCCATCAGCCGCCCGTCGAGGTCGTTGAAGGTTATCATCTTGTCGCTGGTCAGAAAACTTTTGTTTTCGAGGTAGAGCGCGTACTCTTCAAAGCCCGCCATACGGTATTTTTCATAGCCGTAGGAGGCATACAGCGCTTCAAGCTCCCATTTTAAGTCCTTTTTTTCGGTCACGGTTTCCTCTCCTTTCGTTTTTCCCGTCACGGGCTCCGAAACGATGCGATTGATTTTTCCCGCGTAAGCGTCTTTCCGTCGGCAACCCTTGCATTCTCGCCGAAAAACAAAGTTTCCCGAGGCGGTCGGGAATATATCGTATCACACTTTAACGATTTAGTCAATTAAATCGCTAAACTATCTTATTTCTATTTGCGACAGAATTTCGCCGACTTTGCCCTGTAAAAACAGCGCGCCGCCGACGGAAACCGGGTCGCGGTTTATTACTACCATGTTGTCGCCGCGGAAATAATCTATCAAACCTGCCGCGGGATAGACCTGTAACGAAGTGCCGGCGACTATCAAAGTATCGGCGTTCCTTAACGCGCGGACGGCGCCTGCCAAAACGTTTTCGTCCAGGTTTTCTCCGTA
>CALVTP010000048.1 GCA_944362765.1 uncultured Clostridia bacterium
ATAATCGAGGAGATCAAAAAGGCGGAGGCCGATGAATGAAGGCAGCAGAATTTTTCAAAAAAGGCGTCGGCAAAATAAAAAACTTCCGTCTGACCAGGAGGGTATTCGCATATCCTTACGTACTTTTCATGTTGGCGTTCATCGTGGCGCCGCTTGTAGTGCTGTTCGTCAACGCTTTTTTGGCTGCGGACGGCTCTTTCACCTTCGATAACTTTGCCGACTTCTTCTCCGATTCGGTGAATCTTAGTGTGCTCGGCATGTCTGTTGCGGTTGGGGCGATAACGACGGCAATATGCCTTTTGATAGGTTATCCGTTGGCGTACATCGTCTCGAAATGGTCTTCCGGCTCCGTAATAGTGCTCCTTACGATTCTTCCGATGTGGGTAAACTTCCTGATCCGCACGTACGCGCTGAAAGCCATCTTCAACGCCGTCAATGTCCCTTTGGGAGTGGGCACCGTCATCATCGGCATGGTTTATAACTTCATTCCTTATATGATAATGCCGCTGCATACGACGCTTTCCAACATTGACCCGAGCTATGCGGAGGCGGCAAAGGATCTCGGCGCGACACCGGTGGAAACCTTCTTCAAGACCACTCTTCCGCTGTCGCTTCCGGGGATCGTCAGCGGCATTACAATGGTGTTTATTCCGACGATTTCGGCGTTTGCCATTTCGGGAATGCTTTCCAACAACACCGTTTTAATGTTCGGCGACTCGATAAACATTAAATTCATGAACCAGCTTTACGGCACCGGCTCCGTCATGAGTATAGTAATGCTGATACTGGTATTGGTGCTGAACTTTTTCATGAACCGCGCTAACAAAGGGGAGGCTCCGAAAGGCATATGGTAAAGAAAATAGCCGAAAAAGGGTATGTGTTTCTGATACTCGCGTTGATGTACCTTCCGATAGTGCTCGTCATAGTTTTCTCGTTTTCGAACTCGACGACATTTTCCTTCCCCGACGGCTTCAGCGTCGAAGCTTACCGCGCGCTGTTTACCTCGGCGCCTCAAAAGCTGTGGGACTCGCTTGCAAACACCTTGATAATCGCGGCGATAAGTTCCGTAGCCGCTACTTTGATAGGCTCCGTTGCCGCCGTCGGGATTTATTACATGAAGCCGCGCGCAAGACATATCGTCGAAAATATCAACCAGATGCCGATAGTCAACTCCGAAATAGTCATGGCTGTCGCGTTTATGCTCTTTTTCACGACATTTGCCTTCCCGAGCGGCTACGTGAGGCTGATAATAGGGCACATAACCTTCTGCACCCCGTATGTCGTGCTGTCCGTTATGCCCCGCCTTATGCAGATGGATTCCAATATCTATGAGGCGGCTCTCGATCTCGGAGCCTCCCCGATAAAAGCCATGTTCAAGGTAGTCGTACCGTATATCATGCCCGCCGTACTGTCCGGATTCGCGATGGCGTTCACGATCTCGCTGGACGACTTCATCATTACGCAAATGAACAAGGGCGCTTCGACGGGAATCGACACCCTTTCGACATATCTTTATTCCTCGCTTAGGAACGCCCAAGGGCTCAGAGCCTATTGGCTGCCGGCATTTTCGATAATTATCGTCATCGTTGTCGGTTTAGTACTTTTGATCAACCTGCGCTCGTATAAAAAGGAGGGGCGCAAAAAGGAGAAAATAAATGAAAAGAGCAGGTAAATTGCTTCTGCCGGCATTGCTGGCGGCGGTTTTTGTAATGGCTGCGGTATTGCCCGCGGCGACTTTATTCACTGCCTCGGGCGCTGCGGAAGCGGCAGAGAACGGAAAACAAACGCTCATCATCTACAACTGGGCGGACTATATCGACGAGGGCTCAGACGAAGAAGGTATTAAAACTCCCGGCATTATTGAGGATTTCGAAGCCTACTATCTTAAGGAATACGGGATAGAGCTCGAGGTTCGGTACTCCACCTTCGACACCAACGAGCAGATGCTGACGACAGTAGAGCAGGGCGGCGAGAAAATCGATCTCATCTGCCCAAGCGAATACGCCATTCAGCGGCTGATGCAGGGCGGCTATCTTCAAAAGTTAAATAAGGAATTGCTCCCGAACAACGCTAACATAGATCAAGATATTTATACCAAGGTTGATTCGGTATTTAAAGGCATTTCGGTACCCGAAGTCGGCGATTCGGAATCCATGAGTGACTATTTTGTACCGTATATGTGGGGAACGCTCGGTATTCTGTACAACACTGAATACGTTAAGGAAGCCGATTTGGCTCACGGTTACGGACTGCTGTGGAACAAGGGGGGCAACCCCAAGCTCGACGGCAAGATAATGCTGAAGGACTCCATAAGGGACTCCTATGTGGCGGCGGTGCTCTACATGAAGGAAAACGGCACCCTCCCCGACGGGAAGTACGCTTCCCTCTCTGTTGAGGAACTCATAAACACCGTAGACGACACGCTGCTTGCAGCTGCCGAACAGGTTTTTATCGAGCAGAAAGAAGTCGGCGGCGGTTATGAGGTCGACGAAGGCAAAAACGACATGCTCAACGAAAAAGCCTACGTCAGCCTGCAATGGTCGGGCGACGCCGTCTTTGCGATGCAGAAACTCGATACACTCGATTACTTCGTGCCCGAAATCGGCGGAAATATCTGGTTTGACGGCTGGGTCATTCCGAAAAACGCCCAAAACACCGCAGCCGCCCACCGCTTTATTGACTACCTGAACCGCCCCGAAGTTGCGATGAGAAACTCGATGTATATCGGGTATGTCTCTGCCGTCGATAAGGATGTGCTGATGGGAAGCGCCGAGGCGATGGCTGTGCTTGCCGACAACGGATATACCAAAGAGGACTATTTCGGCACCGAAGACGAACCCAACGAGATTCGTTACCCCGATATCAATAACTCAACCTACGGCGTCATGAAGGACTTCGGCGAATACAACACTGCTGCAATCGAGATGTGGGAACGCGTCAAAAAGCCCGACCTTATGTGGATCCTGTGGGTAGTTCTGGCGGTAGTCGGCGCGGCGGCGATCGGTGTAGGTATCTACTTCATCGTCAGAAAGAAAGGGAGCGTCAGAAAGGTTTCGAAAGTCGCCTCCGTAAACAGCGGCAACGGAACCGCTGCTGTGGCACCCGATGATGACGGCGACGAGAGCGACGAAGACGAAGACGACGAGGACGAGAGCGAAAAAGAATAAAGTTTTGTCACGGCGGGAAGCTCCCGAGAGCAAAACCGCGAAAATTTAAGCTTGTAATGCACGCGCGCGTATGATATTATATAAATATCGTACGCGCTTTTTTTGCGTGGAAGGAGAAGAACATGGACAGAAATTACGTCGTCAATATCATCAAATTCGCCCTCAGAATGGGAATAATGGGATCGCTCAGGAAATTGCGTTCCGCGTGCTATACGAAAGTAGGCACGTTGGACGCTCAATTTTCCCCTAGTTCGGAACCGGTGCCGTTTTCGGAGAAGGACGCTCTCGAATATCAGCCGATAAAGGTCGGCGCCATATGGTCGCGGGAGTGCTATGGTTCGGCGTGGTTCAGATTCACCGGCGAAATCCCCGCCGCGGCGAAGGGAAGACGGGTGGCGCTGTTGATAGGCGACGGCGGCGAAGGCTGTATCTACGACGCCGAAGGGCAGCCGATAAAGGGCATTTCCGATATCGGCGCTTTCATCGATTTTGCTCAGCCTCATATCGGTAAACGCTATTTCGAATTGACGGATTGCGCCGAAGGCGGCGAGGAGATCGATTATTTCATGGACGCCGGAAACAACCATAAACCCACCGACGTCAATAAAACAGCCAAATTGAAACAAGCCGACATAGTAATCGTCAATGACGAGGTAAAAAAAGTATATTACGACGTTTTGGCACTCTTATTCCAGGAATCGGTTACCCAAAGCGGCGATATCAAGGAAAAAAGTATTGCAAAAGCCGTCAAGGAAGCGATCAGGAAGACGCTGAAAGAGGGGGATACGGCTGCTGCTTCCGATATACTCGAAAAGGAGATGGCAAACGGTAAAAAAGCTCCTTACACGGCGTTTGTGACGGGGCACGCACACCTCGACCTTGCCTGGCTTTGGCCGGTACGCGAAACCAAGCGCAAGGCGGTCAGAACCTTCGTCAACCAACTTTACAATATGGATAAATACCCCGAATATATCTTCGGCGCTTCGCAGCCGCAGCAATTCGAGTGGATAGAAAAGCGCTACCCCGAGCTCTTCGAAAAGCTGAAGGAAAAGGTGGCAGCCGGGCAGCTTGAAGTTCAGGGCGGAATGTGGGTCGAGTGCGACACCAACGTTCCGTCGGGCGAGAGCATCATCCGTCAGAACCTCTACGGCAAGCGCTATTGGCGTGAAAAGTTCGGCATTGAGGACATGAGAATGTGCTGGCTTCCCGACGTTTTCGGTTTTTCGGGGAATATGCCGCAGCTGCTGAAAAAGTGCGGTATCGACTACTTTTTGACGATAAAACTCAGCTGGAACGAGCACAACAAGTTCCCGCACCGCGCCTTTATATGGGAGGGCATAGACGACTCTTCCGTCATCGTGCACATGCCGCCGGACGAGACGTATAACTCCGAAGGCAATGCCTGGACGTATGACAATTGCTTCAAAAACTACCCCGAAAAGGACAAGCTCAACTACTATGCAGTGCTGTTCGGCGTCGGTGACGGCGGCGGCGGTCCCGGCGAAGGTCACATCGAAATGGTCAACCGCGCCAAGAAAATGGCGGGGCTTCCCGAGGTCAGAAACTCCAAAGCCATCGACTTTTTCGATAAGCTGAAAAAGGACGAAGAAAAACTCGTGCGGCACAAAGGGGAGCTGTACCTTGAAAAGCACCAGGGGACTTATACCAGCCAGGCAAGGAACAAGATGCTGAACAGGCGGATAGAATTTTCCCTCCACAACACCGAATTTTTGTGCGCGCTTGCCGAAAAACGCGGCATGCCGTATCCCAAGGAAAAGCTTGACGAAATCTGGAAGGAAGTCCTGTTGTATCAATTCCACGACATCATTCCGGGCTCTTCGATAGCGAGGGTGTACGAAGAATCCGTCCCGCGCTACGAAAAGATGCTCGAGGAGCTTCGCGAGATAAGAAAGGAAGCTATCCGCCGGATGACCCCGGGCGAAGGAATCTCCGCAATAAATGCAACTTCCTATTCCGTCGACCGCCCGGTCATGTATAAAGACAAGTGGTACAGGATGAAACTCGAGCCGTATTCGGCGGCGAAACTGACCAAGTGGGTCGGAGCCGACAAGGAATTGAAGTCGGGTGACGATTTTATCGAGTCGGAGCTGTTCAGAGTCGTTTTCGACCCTTACGGCAACATCCGCTCGTTAATAGATAAACGCTCCGGGAAGGAGTTCTGCTCCCGGTATCTCAATAAATTAAATGTCTACCGCGACAAGCGGCTCTACTACAACGCCTGGGATATCAGTATAAACTATACCAAGCACGCTCCCGCCGAGTTCAAATTGGTGAGCTCTTCGACGATTCTCACCGATTGCTCCGTCACAAGGGAGAATGTCTATCGCTACAACCGCTCCAAAATCATTCAAAAGGTGGTGCTGACGACGGGAAGACCTTTGGTGGACTTCGTCACGACCGTCGATTGGCAGGAAACGCACAAGATGCTCCGCGCCGACTTCCGCCCCGCGGTATTCTCCGATAAAGTCACCTGCGACATACAGATGGGCAACCTGAAACGCAGCACCGGGGATGTCACCAAAGTCGAAAAGGCACAGTTCGAAATCGCCGCCCATAAGTGGATAGACGTCGGAGAAGAAAACGGGTTCGGAATAATCACCGACTCCAAGTACGGCTGGCGCGTAAAGGAAGGGCTTATCTCGTTGAACCTTCTGAGGAGCCCGATGTTCCCCGCCCCCGATGCGGACAAGGGCATCCACAACATTAACTATGCCCTGTACCCCCATTCCGGAGATTACAATACCGCCGATATACAAAGGGAAGCTTACCTGTATAACAACCGCCCCGCGATTGTCGAATGCGAGTTGGAAATTCCTCCTGTTTTCGTATCCTCGGATACACATATAGTCATAGAAACCGTCAAACGCTCCGAAGACGGAGAGGGCGTCGTAATAAGATGCTACGAAGATTCCGGGCTGAAAAGGACGGCGACGATATCGACTCCGTTCGCGGGAAAAGTCTACGAGACGGACTTATTGGAAAATATCATTTCCGAAGGGAAGCTCAGCGACGTCACTTTCAAACCGTTTGAGATCAAAACCTTTAAAATCGTAACAGAAAAATAGGCATTCGTTACGATACCGACAGACAGTCGTAAACAAAAAAATCCGTACCGGACGGTACGGATTTTTTGTTCGGTCAACGCCGTTTATTTAAGGAATTTTGACGGGATCAGCATATTTTGCAGCTGAGTCATCAGATTATTGAATTGCACCGCATAAGAGTCTCCCGCGCCGACGACGGTAATACAACCTTTGGTAGCCGCTTCCACGAATTCGTATCTTCCGGACAGTACCGCGAGGCAGCCGTCGGGGCTGGGGAAGTCGAACAGCACGAAGGGGCGTTTTCTGGTGTACTCGCCGCGACCCGCCTTGGATTTTCCGGCTTTGACCCTGAGATATGCCGCGATAGCGGGATAGATCTCTTTTCCGAGGGCGTCGCGGGTGGCTCCGACTTTGAACTGATAGATGCGGTCGGTCTGTTTTTCCATCCAGCGCGCGAGCGGCTCCCAGCCGAGCTTATTTGCCTGCGACATGGCGGTGGTTATCATGTAAAGGGACATCTTGACTTTCAGATACTGTTCCCACGGTTCGTCTATGCCGGGGTTGTTGTTCGGCATCATCTTTGTCAATGTCAGCATCAGGAAGAGGAACTTCAGCGTCGACTTTTTGAAGATGTTTTTAAGGAGCGGTGCCACGATTCCCAGCATTTCGATGGGGGAATTCCCCTTGAAAACGCCCAGAAGGCTCTTTATCGACTTGAATTCGAGATTGACGAGTTCCACTCCTTCGTAGCGGTTGTCGTACTCGCCCTGGTAGACCTTGAAGCGGGGTACTTCCTTGGCTTCGGGGTCTGAGGCGCGTGCGGCTGCGGTGTATTCCGCGGCTTTTTCCGCGGTAAGGAATACGATGTGGCAAGCCATCGGATGTTCGTCGTCAGCCGCTTTGAATTGCACGACGGCATTTATCTTTTCGAAAGCCGCAACCTGCTTCGGATCCTCCGTCAGCGGAATTTTCATTACGGGGAAGGCGGCGCGGAAATACATTTCGGCTGCCAAAACCTCCTCTTTGGAAGCAATATTACTCATTTTTACCTCCTAGTCTTCGTCCGTCCAATCCTCGTCGGCTTCGATTTCCTTGCCGAGGAGTTCTTTTACGGTTTCGGCTATGCCGGTAGCGTCAAGTTTATATCTTGCATACAGATCTTCGGGATATCCGATGACGGAATATTCGTCCGGTATGCCCAGCTTCGTAAACGCACAGCCCTTTCCGGATTCGGCTATGACGGCGGCGACCGCGTCGCCCAATCCGCCGATAACGTTGTGTTCTTCAACGGTCAGGATGCGCCTGGTGTCCATAACGGCGTTCATTACGGCTTCCTTGTCGATGGGCTTTAACGTGTGCATATTGATGACTCTGACGGAAATTCCTTCCTGAGCAAGGTCTTTCGCGGCTTCCAGCGCCTGCAAAACGGGAGTGCCGCAGGCAATTATCGTCAGGTCGCTGCCTTCGTGCAGCTGCATCGCTTTACCGATGGTGAATTCGAAGTTCTCGTCGTCGTGGAGCGGCGGTTCGAAGCCTCTGCCGACCCTCATATAGAAAGGTCCGGGTACGTCTATGCACGCGCGGACGGCTTTTGCCGTTTCGAATCCGTCGGCAGGGATGACCACCGTCATATTGGCGATCGCGCGCATTATGGCGTAGTCTTCCGTGCAATGGTGGGTGGTTCCCGCGGGACCGAAGCTTAATCCGCCGTGGGTGGCGATGATCTTTACGGGAAGATTCTGATAGGCGATGTCGGTCCTGACCTGTTCGCCGCCGCGCAGGCAGGCGAATATCGCGAATGTGGACGCAAACGGTATCAGCCCCGTCTTTGCCAGCCCTGCGGCTACGCCGAACAGGTTTTGTTCGGCGATACCCACGTTGAACAATCTGTCCGGGAATCTGTCGCCGAAGTTACCGATATTGGTAGATTTCGCGAGGTCGGCGGTAACGCCGACTATTTTGTCGTTGGTTTCGCCCAGCTCCGCCAGGACTTTGCCGTATATTTCCTTTGACGTCATTTTATTGGCGTCGTAAGTTGTCCAAGTAGTGCCTTCAGCCATTTATCTATCCTCCTTTAATCCATTGCCTCGATATCGGCGACGGCTTCTTTGAACAGATCGGAATTCATTGCGCCGTAATGCCATTTGACGTTACCTTGGAATTTCTTTACACCGAAACCTTTTTCGGTCTGGGAAATTATGCAAACGGGCTTGTCGGTGTCGTTACTCCACGCTTTCGCCAGCGCGGCGTCGACTTCGTTCATGTCGTTGCCGTTGCAGGTGATGACTTCGAATCCGAAGGCTTCGTATTTTTTGTCGATGGGGTCGATGCCCATAACGTCTTCGGTTCTGCCGTCGATCATCATCTTGTTGCGGTCGACTATCGCGATGAGGTTTTTAAGTTTGAAATGGTGGGCAGCCATCGCCGCTTCCCAGACGGAGCCTTCGTTTTGTTCTCCGTCGCCCATCAGCACGACGACTTTGGCGTCGGTTTTCTGGTACCTGAGTCCCAAAGCCATTCCCACGCCCATCGGGAGCCCGTGTCCCAAAGAACCCGTCGACGCGTCGCAACCGCGTACTTTTTTGCTGTCCGGGTGCATTCCGTAGGGGGATTCGTAGTGGTTGAAGTGTTCAAGCGACTCCATCGGGACGAAACCTGCCATGGCAAGGCAGGGCACATAAGCCAAAGCGCAATGACCTTTACTTAAAATAAATCTGTCACGGTCGAACATAGCGGGGTCTTCGGGGTTGACGTTCAAATATTTGAAATACAACGCCGCCAGCACATCGGCGCAACTTAACGACCCGCCGACGTGACCGGAGCCCGCGAAATTGGCTGTTTTTACGATATTCAGCCGCAGCTCTTTAGCCTTTTGTTTGAGTTTCTGAACGGAAACATCTTTCGGCATTACCTTTTGCCCTCCAAATTATTGAATATAGCGGAGTTACCGCTATTTATAATTATAAATGACAACATATGTGTCCGTCAATACTCAATTTTCGGGAACGGCGATAAGTTTTTCGGTAGTCAACCTTTTTATGCAATTCTGGTTGACGAAATCCCGTCGATATTGTAAAATTCGTTTATGTCGGTCAAAGAAAAGATTCTGGATATATTGGAAGAAAGGGCGGGGGAGTGCGTTTCGGGCGCCGAACTTGCCGAAAGAGCGGCGGTAAGCCGCAACGCCGTCTGGAAGGCGATAAATTCCCTGGAGGCTTCGGGTATGGAGATTTCGAGAAGTCACTCGGGGTATTCGCTGAAGGAGGGGCTTTCGGAAAGGGGCATACGAAGGTACTTAAGCTTTCCCGAAAGCGCCGAAATCCGGGTTTACGATTCGGTGGACTCCACAAACTCCGTTATGAAGGCGGCGGCAGCCGACGGGCTCGGCGACAGGAGCGTCATTGCGGCAAAGGAGCAGACCGCGGGACGGGGGCGCTACGACAGGGTGTTCTATTCGGGTAAAGGCGACGGAGTTTATTTTTCGCTTCTCATCCGCAACGTCGATTTCGAGCGCGGACGCTTCCTTACGGCGATTGCGGCGGTGGCGGCAGTTGAAACGCTGAAAGAGAGGTTCGGCGCCGAAGCGTCGATAAAGTGGGTCAACGACATCTATGTCGGCGGAAAAAAGTGCGCCGGCATTCTGACGGAAGCGGTGACGGATATGGAACTTAACGCTATAGCCTATGCCGTAATCGGGATAGGGCTTAATCTGAAAAAGCCGCGCGGCGGCTACCCGGCTAAGATTGCCGGGACGGCGGGAGTTCCTGCGGAAATTCTCCCGCGGGATCCGTATAACCTTGCGGTTTCGGAGATTGCGGGAAGAATCTACTCGGCATACGACTCCTTCGACAGGGCGGAACTTGTCGAAAAGTACCGCGGATATTCTTTTTTGGTGGGGCGGAAGGTCGGCGTTATGAAAGAAGGACGCGTTGTATCCGAAGGGGTGGTCAAAGGGATAGACGACGAATTGTCGCTCGTGGTTGAGTCCGGCGACGGAAAGGAAGAGAGGCTGTGTTTCGGCGAAGTAACCCTCAGACTGTAACCCGCACGAAAGATGCGGTATTGACGGCGCTGTTTGCCGCCCTCATCGCGGCGGGCGCTTTTATCAGAATTCCCACACCGCTAGTCCCCGTTACGCTGCAGTTCGCCTTCACGCTTCTTGCTGCCCAGACGCTTGGTTTAAAAGCCGGATACGCCGTCGCCGTTTATGTCCTGATGGGGCTTATCGGGCTTCCCGTATTTACGGAGGGCGGCGGTATCATGTATGTTTTAAAACCGTCGTTTGGGTATCTTATAGGTATGGTAGCGGGAACCTATATATGCGGTTTTATTGCCGAACGCCATAACGGGAAATTGCTTTTCCGGATTCTCGCTTCTTTGGCGGCATTAGTGACGGTCGACCTTTTAGGGGTCTCATACATGTATCTTATTATGAAGTATTATCTTCAGATTCGGATTTCCCTTTCGGCTGTTATAATTTCGGGAGCGCTTATTTTTCTTCCCACCGATCTGACGTGGTCGGCTCTTACGGCGTTTTTTGCGTTCAAATTAAAAAAGTCGCGCGCGATAAATCGTTGACGGAAGTCCGGTTCGTCATGTATAATGTTATTCGTAGAAAGTTCGGGAGGTATTCTCGCAGTGGAATATTTAATCGAAACAATCGACGCCGTAACGATCAAACACGTTGCGATGTGGG
>CALVTP010000049.1 GCA_944362765.1 uncultured Clostridia bacterium
ACGGCGAGCTTGCGGAGCATACTGCGGTAGAGATCCCCGCCGTTGAAGCTACCTGCACGCAGTCGGGAATGACAGCCGGAAGCAAGTGCTCCGTCTGCGGCGAGATACTTGTCGCGCCAGAAGAAATCGCTCCTCTCGGACACGTCGACGAGAACGACGACGAACTTTGCGACCGCTGCGGTTTCGATATGAGTATCCCCGAATTTACGATAACGGTGACTGGCGGCACGATCGAGGGCGCAATAGGATCAACGGTTATTGTTGAAGAAAACGGCCCCGTGACTGTCGTGGCAAGCGAAGCACCCGAAGGCAAAGAGTTCAAAGGCTGGAGCATTGACGGCGGCGAAACAATAATCAGCGCAGAAGCGGCTTATACGTTTACCGCAAGCGAAGATACGGTCCTGACCGCAGTCTTTGCAGACAAACAGAGCGACGTCAAGCCCGGCGGCGAGATAACTCCCGAAAACCCCGAAGGACTTTCGGGCGGCGCGATAGCGGGAATAGTCATAGGCTCCGTATTCGGCGCGCTTATCCTTGCTTACGCGATATGCGCTATTCTCTATAAGAAGAAGCTTGTCAAAGGCGCGTTCTTTGCAAAGATTTATCCGTTCATAAAGGATTGACGGATATAAGCACAAAAAACGGGAGTCGTCCGAAACGGGCGGCTCCTTTTCTTTTCGGCACAGCCGAGCCGAAAAAGTTTTGCCATGAAAAAAACAGATATTGGCAGCTTTTCCTATAAATCAAAGATTTGTTAAACATTTGTAACAATCTGAATCGTCTATGATTTATTTTACTCGGCACTTACGGTTCCGCTTCTGCTCCCTATTCCTTTTCACGCATTCAGCAATATTTTCAATTAATAACTTTTATGTTATTGACATATAATATATTATATGCTATAATGTACTCGCAAAAAGGTAAAAGGAGATTTTTCTTATGCCTGTCATCTCACGCTTCTACGGTATGGTCATCAAAATGTACTTCCTCACCGCCGAGCACAATCCGCCGCATATCCACGTCGTGTACGGCGAATACCTCGGCGTTATTGACATCCGCACGAGCAAAATGCTCGAATGCGACCTGCCGAACAAGGCGTTGAAGATCGTTTAGGAATGGGTTGGAATACACCGCGACGCCCTGCTTACCATGTGGGAAACGCAGAACATTACCCCGCTCCCGCCTATCGAATAGCTGAAAGGAGGTTTGTGCAATGTTCCATAAAATCACTTCCCTCGCCACATTGCCCGATTACATTCTGCTCGTCGGGTTCGCTGACGGCGAATTCAAACAGTTCGACTTAAAACCGCTCATGGACAAATATCCGCCCTTTGCTACTCTGAAAGACGTGGACGGCTTATACGAACAAGCCAAAATAGACGCGGGCGGGTACGGGATCGTCTGGAACGACGACCTCGATATTTCCGCGGAAGGGATCTACGAAAAGGGCGTTGCCTGCGCCGCGCCCGACGATGTCGAAAAATACAGGCAAAGCCTTCTTTCCGCCCTCACAAAGGCGCGGCAGGACGCAGGATTGTCGCAAAAACAACTTGAAATTCTTTCCGGAGTTGCGCAGCCGTGTATCGCCCGTACCGAAAAAGGCGCGACCGATCCGCAACTTTCCACCCTTTTGAAAATGCTCAGACCGCTAGGTTTGACGTTATCCATTACAAATATCTGACCTCGGGCTGCGCTGCCACTAGCTTCCGCTGCCTCGAAAACAAAAGCAGAACTATCAACATAAAAACTAATAAAACAGCCAAATTCCCCGAGACCCCAAAATGAATAGAAGGGTTGCAGATTTCGTTTTTTCAAATGTGAAGACGAGGGAGTTTACCTACGTAAATGACCGAAGTCTGAATCATGCAGAAAAAGCGCTAGATGCGCCCTTATATTCATTTTGGAGATGCGCCCTTATTTTTATTTTGGGAGGGAGCGTACACCGACCCACAAAACAATGCAGACAAACGTTGGCTAAGGAGCCAAAAAGAAGAGAAGGGTTGCAACAATAAAAATCAATAAAAATCAGTTACATTTTTTGAGACCCCAAAATGAATAGAAGGGTTGCAGATAGCGTTTTTCTTTCGATTTGGGGGTAAGGGAGTTTACTAAAACGTAAATGACCGCCACCCACAAACGAAAAAAAGCGCTAGATGCGCCCTTATATTCGTTTTGAGAACCTGTAAATTCCCTGAGAAGCAATAATATAGTTTTCAATCTTCCTTTTTGCCGTCGAGCAGCTTTTTTACTTCTTTGTCAAAATCGGAAGTAATCCTCTGCGTCTTGTTGTATACATCATACTCTTCGGAGGCTTTGCGTTCGGCATCTGCCTTCGAAACGCTGCCTTTGCCTTGGAGGATCTTATACTGTCTGAATTCCAAAAAGGCATTGATCGCTTCGGAAAACTGTTGCATTGTGAAAGCCCTTTCGTTTTCGATCAGGTCTTCGACATAGTCAAAGAAGCCCGAAACAGCCCTTTCCAGTCTGCGTATCTGTTTTTCGTCGAGATAGTTTTTCGCAATCGTAACGTCGGACTTCAATATTCTACCGTCCGGGGAATTCTTCCACGTCGTAAGTCCCATATGTTCCTTCGAGCTGTCTGCCTTGGAATATACGATTTCCGCCGCTGTTTGCCCCGTGATCGCATAGTGGAACTTGTTTTGAACCGTTGCGTAAAATTCTTGCGTAACAGGAGAATTCTTGTCGTAGTCTATGCTGCACTCGGCAAAAATATCCGTTATCTGCTGCCATATTCTGCGTTCGCTTGCACGAATGGAGCGAACCCTTTCCAAAAGTTCGCGGAAATAGTCTTTGCCGAAAACAGTCTCGCCTTGCTTGAGCCGTTCGTCATCCAAAACAAAGCCCTTTTTGATGAACTCCTTCAAAACGCTTGTTGCCCAAATGCGGAACTGTGTCGCACGGTGAGAACTTACCCTATAGCCGACGGAGATTATAGCGTCGAGATTGTAAAAGCGAACACTCCTTGTCACTTGGCGCGACCCCTCTGATTGAACTACCGAGAAATTCTCGGTAGTTGAATTTTCAGACAATTCTCCATCCGCATAAATATTTTTCAAATGAAGAGAAATATTGTCGGACGTGCAGCCAAACAATTCTGCCATGCCGCGCTGTGTGACCCAAATGGTTTCATTCTTGACAGCAACTTTAACCTTTATATCTTCTTGATCAATACTGTACAAAATAAATTGAAGTTCGTTCGACATTATTTTTCCTCCGTAATTTCCATGATATCTGCGATATCGCAATTAAGCGCGGAGCAGATTTTTACGAGCATATCCGTATTAACATTTTCGTTCTTGCCGAGCTTAGCCATTGTACTTGTAGAAATGCCCGCTTTTAAGCGCAAATCTTCCTTTCTCATATCTTTATCGATAAGCAATTTCCAAAGTTTTTTGTAGCTGATCACCATATAATCGCACTCCGATATCATCGATTTAGATTATTATATCACAACGCAATGCGAATTGAAAGAAAATCTTCGCGAACGCAAAAACAAATTGCCAATCATACAACTTTTGCACCACAGCGTGTGCTTGTCTAAAACAAGGATCTCTTTTTCTATATCAGCGCAATGTTGATCGATTACATCATCAGAAAGTTGAGCCAATTTAATGCGGCTATTGTCGGAGTCGGCTTTGACAAACCGAGCAGAAGGGTTGCGGAATAATAAATCACAACAACGCCAAATTATCCGAGATCCCAAAATGAATAACAAAACTATCAACCTACAAAAAACATCAACAACGCCAAATTATCCGATACCCCAAAACGAACAGCAGAACTATCAACATAAAAACTAATAAAACAGCCAAATTATCCGAGATCCCAAAATGAATATCGGTAATCCCACTCTCTCCGCCACAAAAAAAGAGCCGCTCGGGCTCCTTTGGTTGTGGGTTTAGCAGATAAAACGCTACCACCAAACCGAGAAGAAGGGTTGCAGATAGCGTTCTTTCGAATGTGAGGACAAGGGAGTTTACCAAAACGTAAATGACCGCAGTCCGAATCATAAAGAAAGGGCGCTAGATGCGCCCTTATACTCGGTTTGGCGGAGAGAGTGGGATAGCGTCGCACACTAAATTGCTATAAATTTGGCTGCTTTATAAATTGTATCTTCGATTCGGTATTTTTATCTTCCTCTTTCGCCGCCAGGTTTTGCGCATAGCGCAAATCTTGCGCACCCTTTTAAGTTGCGCCCACCTGTACGGATGGGCGCTTCCTGTTCCACCCTGCGAAAGGATCTTTTCGGCGATATACTTCGGAATCGTCGCTCGACACGATACCGTAGTTCTTCGCTCCTTTCCTCGCATCTCCCCGAAAATCTCTCTTTCTCGGGTGCATAAATTTAAACAATATCATTTATTTTTCTCACTCTTTTTCTTCAAAATTTATATGGAAAAAATTAAATTTACAAAAATATTTCATATTTAATCCCACTCTCTCCGCCACAGCAAAAGAGACGGGAGTTACCCGTCTCTTTTGCTGTGGCGGAGAGAGTGGGATTCGAACCCACGGTACGCTTGTGACGTACACACGATTTCCAATCGTGCTCCTTCGGCCAGCTCGGACATCTCTCCATCGATTTTCTTATTCGCCTGACGCGGGCTCTTCACCCGACGCTTGACTATTATACGATACTTCTTGTCGGATTGCAACTGTTTTTTCCCCTATTTCCTTCTGAACTTTCTTCCTGTTAAAATGTTGTCCTCCGGAGGCATAGAGATTGTATGTATTCCCGGCGATAACGTTGCCTCTCATACGTCCTTATAAATAAATGCTGTTAAGAAAGAGATATATCATTATTCACATTACCGAAGGCAAGTTTTGTACTCAACGGAAGCCGTATGCAATAAACGGAGTATCGCGTCGAGAAAAGCGGCGGATAAGCGGACATATACCGGATTGTGTTCATGAATTTATATTTTCACTCGGTTTCGGGTGCATTTTTCCTTACAATGCCGTCGGACAAAAATTTAATATCCTTTAGCGTTAACGGTTGATTTAATTTTGAAGTTTGGTATAATTTGAATGTACGGCAATCCTGCAGCCCGGAAAAAGCTTAAACACGGGAGATGTCTGTTCCTGAAAACTTTTTTCGGGGGAAAGGTTAAAATACCTAAGGAAAATCGGGAGTAATGATATGAAATCGCTTAAAGAACTCTTTCAAGTCGGATGCGGACCCTCTTCGTCGCACACGATGGCGCCTCAAAAAATAGCGCTCTTTTTTCTGAACAGGTTTCCCGACAAAAAGTTCAGGGTCACATTGTACGGTTCGCTGGCGCACACCGGGAAGGGTCACGGCACCGATACGGTATTGAAGAAGGTGTTGGGAGCCGATACCGAAGTCATTTTCGACACCGAAGAGGTCAATATCGAACACCCGAACACCCTCGATATAGAAGTGCTGGACGAAGGGAAAGTCGTCCTTCGGCGGCGGGCATACAGCTTGGGAGGCGGAGCATACAGCATAGCGGGCGAGCCCGAAGTCATCACCCCAGAAGTATATCCGCTCAATCACTTTTCGGATATAAAAGCGTATTGCCTTGAAAAAGACATCCGTTTAAGCGACTACGTTTTCGAAACCGAGCCCGACATGAAGGACTATCTCGAAAAAATATGGGACGCGATGACCGATTCTATAAAGCGCGGACTTTCTGCGGAGGGCGTACTGCCGGGAGGCTTGGGCGTCAGGCGCAAAGCGCGCTTTTTATATCTTCAACGGCACATCGACGAAAGTCCCGAGACCCGCGAAAACAGACTGGTCTGTTCGTACGCGTTTGCCGTTGCGGAGGAAAACGCCGCCGGCGGCAATATCGTAACGGCGCCGACATGCGGCTCCGCCGGTGTACTCCCTGCCACTCTCTATTACGTCCAAAAGACGAGAAACGTCACGCGGGACGCCATAATAAGGGGGCTTGCGGTGGCGGGACTCATAGGAAATCTTATCAAACGGAACGCCTCCATAAGCGGGGCGGAATGCGGCTGTCAGGCGGAGATAGGCAGTGCTTCGGCAATGGCTGCGGGCGGACTGGCGGAGATTTTCGAACTTGGGATAGATCAGATAGAGTACGCTACCGAAATTTCCATAGAGCACCATCTGGGACTGACCTGTGACCCTGTGGCGGGATTGGTGCAGATCCCCTGCATCGAAAGAAACGCTGTCGCTGCGATGCGGGCGCTTAACGCGCTGTCGCTTGCCGACTTTTTATTCGCGACGCGCACCGTCTCCCTCGACACTATAATCGAAGTGATGTACGAAACCGGAAAGGACTTAAACAAGCGCTACCGCGAGACAAGCGAAGCGGGGATCGCGAAGCTTTACCGCACTCCGGACAAAGGCGTCTGAATTCCCCGGACTCAGCCTCACAATCGGTTTTCGGGATATTTACGGCAATAATCTCTTTATTACCCGTAAGAGCACCGTGAAAAGAGGCGATATCTGTTGCAAAGACATAAAATATATGGTAATATATCATTAATCTTACTTTTAGGAGACCGATATGGAACTTACTACAAACCAACATGTTCTGGATTTCGTAAAGAAGTACGTCGACCTCATGAAGCCGGATAAGGTGGAGTGGATAGACGGAAGCAAAAAGCAGCTCAACGCGCTGACAAAGATAGCCGTTTCGACGGGAGAAATATATAAATGCAATCAAAAGCTCCTGCCCGGCTGCCTTTATCACCGCACTGCCGTCAACGACGTGGCGAGAGTCGAAGGAAGAACCTTCATCTGCTCCCGCGAGCAAAAGAACGCCGGTCCCACCAATAACTGGATGGATCCCAAAGAGGCGTATAAAAAGCTCGACGCCATTGCCGACGGCTGTATGAAAGGCAGAACAATGTATATCATTCCGTTCAGCATGGGCAAGATCGGTTCCCCGTTCGCCAAATACGGCATCGAACTTACCGACTCCATTTACGTCGTGCTGAACATGGCTATTATGACGCGCGTTTCCGCCAAAGTGCTGGCTAAGCTGAAAGACTCCGACGACTTCGTCCGCGGCATCCACAGCAAGGTCACCCTCGACGAGGAAAACCGTTATATCTGCCAATTCCCCGAAGACAACACCATTTACTCCTTGAACTCCGGTTACGGCGGCAACGTTCTGCTCGGCAAAAAGTGCTTCGCGCTGCGCATAGCGAGCTATCAGGGCTGGAAAGAAGGCTGGATGGCTGAGCACATGCTGATTTTGGGAGTTCAAAAACCGGACGGCGACATCAAGTACATCACCGCGGCGTTCCCGTCGGCTTGCGGCAAGACCAACCTTGCAATGCTTATACCTCCCGAAACTTACACCAAGAAAGGCTATAAAGTGTTCACGGTCGGCGACGACATCGCCTGGATCCGCCGCGGCAAGGGCGGCATGCTCTACGCTGTCAACCCCGAGAACGGCTTCTTCGGCGTAGCGCCCGGCACCAACGAAAAATCCAACCCGAACGCGCTTGCCACCACCAAGAAGGACACCATCTTTACAAACGTCGTCTATATCCCCTCGACAAAGACGGTCTGGTGGGAAGGACTCGACAAAAATCCCCCGAAGAACGCCTTGGATTGGAAGGGCAACAAGTGGCACGGCGGCATGGTGGACGCCGACGGCAAACCCGTCAAGGGCGCTCATCCGAACTCCCGCTTCACCGCTCCCGCGAAGAACTGCCCCTGCCTTTCTTCCGAATTCGAAAACCCGAAGGGTGTGCCGATTTCGGCTATCATCTTCGGCGGCAGACGCGCGAAGGCTGCGCCGTTGGTCTATGAAGCACGCGATTGGAAACACGGCGTATTTGTCGGCTCCATCATGGCTTCCGAAACCACCGCTGCGGCGGCGGGCGCTGTCGGCGTAGTCCGTCACGATCCTATGGCGATGCTGCCGTTCTGCGGCTACAACATGGCTGATTACTTCCAACACTGGCTCGACATGGGCAAGAAAGTCAAGAACAAGCCGAAAATCTTCAACGTCAACTGGTTCCGTACCGACGACGAAGGCAACTTCCTCTGGCCGGGATTCGGCGACAACATGAGAGTGCTTGACTGGATCATCCAGCGCTGCGAAGATGCCGTCGACGCCGTAGAAACTCCCATCGGCTATATGCCGAAACCCGAAGATATCAACCTCGAAGGGCTGGATATGTCCGTCGAAGACCTGAAAAAGATCCTCGATTGCGACAAGAAAGTCTGGCTTGCCGAAGCCGAAGATATCGAAAATTACTACCGCACCAAGTTCGGCGACACCCTCCCGAAGGAACTGTATGCAGAACTTGCCAAACTCAAAAAGAACCTCAGAAAGCGTTCGATGTAATTGAATGAGTAATTTACAAAATCGCCGTCCTCAACCGGACGGCGATTTTCTTTTACGAGTTTTCGGCGTTTTTGATTTCCGAAAAGCCTCTTTTGTTTTTTTGTGGCATCCGATAAGGAAACCTCCTTTTATTCGGGAAGCAGGATGTCCCGGACGCTTACCTCGGCGCTCTCGGCATTTTCGCCTGTAAGAGTGATGAGCTTACCCCCTATCATGTCGTCGTCGTGATAGACCTGACGGGTACTCTTGACGCCGTAATGGAGCCATACATCCTTATATCTGACGAAGTAGTTGTTGACGTGGTCGTGACCGACAAAGACATCCGTCGTGGCGCCGAGTTCCTTTATCTTGTTGAACATTCCGGAATTTACAAGAGAGTGACACTCCTCTTCGCGGCGCTCTCCCGTGCCCTCTCCTGCGGGAGAACCCTTTGCCTCCCATTCGTTAAACGCAATTTGGTATTCGGGCAGCGGAATATGGAAAAACATCAGGGAATGCGCATAACCGGCACTCAACAATCCCGTTTGCAGCCGGTCGTACCAATACAACTGTCCCGCAGTGAAGGTACCGTAACTGAACTCAGGGTAGTCGTCTATATACGTCCCCGAATCCATCATGATGACGGAATAGAAGGGTTGCCCGTTTTTTGTGATATTGACGGCATAATTTCCCGTTCCGCCGATATTGACGGGTCCGTTTTTGTAGAGGGAGTGCGCGGCGTTTTCGTAGATTTCTCCCATATAGTACTTGTCGGCTCTCCCTTCGTCGTCGTGGTTTCCGTAGGTCACCGCCCAGGGAATGCCGATGTCGGAGAACAATTCCGCCACATGCTCGACGTAAAAATTGTTTTCCGTCGCCATTACGAGGTCGCCGGTGATAACTATCATGTCGGGCTCGGCAAGTCTTACGGTCTCGCGTATGAGTTCGTCGCTTTTCGCTATCTTGTAGCCCGCGCGGTAGTGAAGGTCGGTAAGCTGCAGAATCCTGAACTCATCGCCACCCATTTCCAGGCTCTCGATTTCGGTAATATCGAAGGTGGAGTTCCCTTCGGCGTCCGTTTCCGTCCAGACTTCGTCGTAATTAGCTTCCGACGGCAGCTTTATATAAACTCCCATCAGCGTAATTCCGACAATCAATGCCGCGAGCAGCACGACTGTTACAATTATTCTAAGCTTTCTTCCTGCTTCCATTTCACCCTCCCCGGCTTATAGCGGAATATAGTATATCATTCCCGCCGCCGCCGAGATCAATATCAACGCAATCGGCGGAATTTTCTTTTTTGCTATCAGCCTGTACGACAACGCTATGCCGCCGACGATGCCGAAAATTATCAACGCGTGGAAATTGAATTCGCCTTTGAC
>CALVTP010000050.1 GCA_944362765.1 uncultured Clostridia bacterium
CCAAAGCCGAGGCTTTGGGCGTGGATCCGTCTTTGTTGTCTACAGACATAAACGACGTCATTTCGGATCCCGAAATCAGCGTTGTGGCGGAGTTTTTCGGCGGTATCGAGCCGGCGCGCTCTTTTCTGATAGCCTCTTTGAAGGCGGGTAAATCCATCGTTACCGCCAACAAGGAAATGTTTGCGAAGTGTATGGAAGACCTGAAAGCCGCCGCGATAGAAGGCAATGCCGGGCTGTATTTCGAAGCCAGCTGTGTGGGCGGCGTTCCCGTGATTCGCGCATTGACCGAAAGCATGCAGGGAAATCGTATCGATTCCATTATCGGTATTGTCAACGGCACCACGAACTATATCCTGACAAAAATGGCGGACGAAGGCTTGGATTACGCCGACGTCCTGAAAGAAGCTCAGCGTCTGGGGTATGCCGAAGCCAATCCTTCGGCGGACGTGGACGGTTTCGACTCCATGTATAAGCTGTCAATTCTTTCCACGCTGTGTTTCAGAAAGCACGTTCCGCTGAACAAAATTTACCGTGAAGGCATTTCGAAGATCAGCAAGATCGATATCGAATACGGAAAACATTTCGGATATACGTTAAAACTGCTTGCGATCGGCAGAAAAGTCGACGGAAAGATAGAAGCACGCGTACACCCCGCATTTGTACCGAACGACAATCCTCTGGCTTCCGTCAAAGGTTCGTTTAACGCCGTTCTTATACACGGTAACAACGTGGGCGACGTTATGTTGTACGGCAGGGGCGCGGGCGATCTGCCGACCGGTTCCGCGATCGTTTCGGATATAGTCTATGCCGCGGTACAGGATAAGCACAGGCTTTTCAATTACAACTCCGAAGTGACCGACGAAGACTTTGCCGGCGATTTCGAGGGCGAATATTACGTCAGAATGACCGTTGCGGACAAAGCCGGAGTTTTGGCAAAGATCGCTTCGTCGTTCGGCAAATACGGCGTTTCGATACATTCCGTCCAACAACAGGCGGAAGAAGGCAAAGCTTCGATAATCTTTATGATCCACCGCACTTCGGAATCGGCGCTGAATAAAGCCGCCGCGGAAATTGCTTCGTCCAACGAAGTGTATTCCGTCGATACCATAATCAGGGTCATATAGGATATTCCGCAGAAGGCGGAAGACGGATCGGTACCGCCTTCCGAAAGATCGAAACTGCGAAAAAAGCGTATACGTTGCCGTATGCGCTTTTTGAATTTTTTTCGGACGGCGTCTTCACGGATTACCTTGAACGCTAAAATATTTGATTTAGGGACAGGATTGTGGTATAATAATCTGAACTAAGGAGTAATCTATGAACTTAATTGACAGATATCTTGAAAAGAAAGATTTTACAAGTTATGAAGATTATTACCAAAATTTGCGCTACAAAGACGTGACCGAATTCAATTTCGGGTACGACGTTGTCGATGAGTATGCGCGCCTGGTCCCTGAAAAACGCGCCGTCGTATGGTGCAATAACCGCGGCGAAGAGAGGACGCTGACCTTCGGGGAACTTTCCGAACTGTCCGACAGGGCAGCCAACATGCTCCGCTCCTTGGGCTTGAAGAAGGGCGATTTCGTAATGACGATGTTGAACCGCCGCTACGAATACTACATTATAAACGTCGCCTGCTGTAAATTGGGCTTGGTATTGGTTCCGGCTACATATCTGCTGACCGTCAAGGACATCGCTTACCGCGTCAATTCGGCGTCCGTCAAAGCCATCTTTTGTATCAATGAGGACGAAGTCGTCGAATACGTCGAGGAAGCCTGCACAAAATGTCCCGGTCTTAAATACAAGTTCACGATAGGGAAGAGGGTGGGATTTTACGACCTTCACGAAGAAATCGCAAAGTATTCTCCCGAACTCAATCTCACGGAAGAAGAAAAGCCCGAAATGAACGATCCGATGCTCGTTTATTTCACTTCGGGCACGACCGGGCAGCCCAAGATGGTCACCCATAACTTCAAATACCCCTTGGGTCACATCATGACGGCGTACTTCTGGCAGGCGGTCGTGGATGACGGTTTGCACTTCACCATGGCGGAATCCGGCTGGGCGAAGTTCAGCTGGGGCAAAATTTACGGACAGTGGCTGGCAGGTTCGGCGGTTTTTTGTTATGACTACTACGGGCGGTTCACTCCGACGGACATCCTGCCGCTTATAGCCAAATACGGCATCACCACATTCTGCGCTCCGCCCACGATTTACAGATTCCTGATCCGCGAAAACCTGGACGCTTACGATTTTTCTTCTCTGGTCAGCTGCACGACGGCGGGAGAGGCGTTGAACGCCGAAGTATTCCGCCTCTTCAAAGAGCACACAGGGCTTGAAATCCGCGAAGGGTTCGGTCAGACGGAGTCCGCCGTCATACTTGCAAATTTCCGTTATTCGAAGGGCGTTCCCGGCTCCTGCGGAAAACCCGACCCAATCTATGACATCCTTTTGGTCGACTACGAAGGCAAGGAAGTAACCGAACCGGGAATTGAAGGCGAGATAGTCATCAAATTACGGAAATCGCAGTTTGGGCTCTTTATCGGCTACTTTAATGACCCCGAACGTACAGAAAACGCATTCGGCAGCGGCTATTATCATACCGGCGATCTTGCATATAAGGATGCCGACGGAACATATTGGTTCGTCGGGAGGAAGGACGACATCATAAAATCCAGCGGCTACCGCATAGGACCATTCGAAGTCGAATCGGCTTTGATGGAGCATCCCGCCGTTCTGGAATGCGCCATAACCGGCGCGCCGCACCCCATCCGCGGACAGGTAGTCAAAGCGACGATCGTATTAAATAAAGGCTACACTCCCTCCGAGGAATTGACGAAGGACATTCAAAACCACGTCAAGAACGCCACCGCGCCATATAAATACCCGCGCATCGTCGAATACGTTGCAGAACTTCCGAAGACCATCTCCGGTAAGGTCAAGCATAAAGAAATTCGCGAAAAAGAGGGGAAATAACTTCAAATGACCGAAAACGCGTCGCGTATTCTGAGCTATGTTTCGTCACTTTCCACGGACGGCAAACCCGTCGTGGTGGAGCTCGACGAATTGACGAAGGAATGCTCGGGCGACATTCAGCCGCGCGACGTGAAGGAGCTTGCGCTGAACGGGTACATTAAACTTCTCTATTCGGAGGGCGAGACCTTTTGCGTGCAGCCCACCGGCAAAAAGCTCCCGGCGAATACTGCCGAGGCTACCTCGGAAACGTTTCGTACGTCAGAAAAGCATAAATCTCCCGGGATTAGTTTCAAATGGGGCTTTTTGGGTGGAATTATCGGCGGAATTTTAGTGGTACTTGTAGCGATTGCGGTCTATTTTGTGACTAAAACGATGTAACCCCAATGGTTTTAAGCAAGAAGGAAAAGTTGATGATGAACGCCGTCTATTCCCTTGCAAAAGGGACGGGCTCCTGCCTTGCGACGCGAGTGGAGCTTCTGAAGCTCATCCCGTACAAGTACGATTTTCGCGAATGCGACGTCGAGCCGACGCTGAACGCATTGAAAATCGAAGGCTACTTCGATTACGAAAAGGCGGACAGGAAAGGAGAGCTCGTCTATTGTATCGCGTTGATGGCGAAGGGGCTTTCCTACGAGCGTGACAAATTGACGGCGAGAAGAAAACTTCTGATAAAGCTTGCCATAGTCGTTGCCTCTGCGATCCTCGGCTGGGCTATAAAAGAGATAATTTCGGCAATAATTTAACGAATATGGAACGTCATCCCTTTAAATTAAGCGCGCCATACGCCCCGAGCGGAGACCAGAGCGAAGCCATAAAAGAGCTTGTGCAAGGGCTCGAGGAGGGGCGCCGCACCCAGGTGTTGCTGGGCGTCACGGGCTCCGGTAAGACCTTCACGATGGCAAACGTCATCGCAAAGTACGGTAAACCCGCCTTGGTCATCGCGCACAACAAGACGCTTGCGGCGCAGCTTTGCAATGAGTTCAGGGAGCTCTTCCCCGAAAACCGCGTCGAATATTTTGTTTCCTACTATGATTACTACCAGCCCGAAGCCTATATCCCGAGATCGGACACTTACATCGAAAAAGAGATAGCGATAAACGACGAGATCGACAAACTTCGCCACTCCGCCACCTCTTCTTTGGGCGAGCGAAATGATGTCATAGTTGTGGCTTCGGTATCCTGTATATACGGTTTGGGTGCCCCGGAAGAGTATTTTAAGCATACTATATCTCTCCGCGAAGGGCAGGAAATCGATCGCGACGAAGTCATTGATAAACTTGTATCAATTCAATATGTGAGAGCGGAAATCGACTTCACACGCGGCACCTTCCGCGCCAAGGGGGATACGTTGGAGATCTTCCCCGCCTCGCAATCAACGGTGGCTGTCAGAGTAGAATTTTTCGGGGATACTATAGAGCGCATTTCCGAATTCGATACCGTGACTTCGAAGTCGTTGAACGATCTGAGCCACGTCGCCGTCTATCCCGCTTCGCACTACGTAGTGGGCTCCGAGGGATTGGAGAGGACGTTGGAAACCATTCTGAACGACGCGAGGGAGCGCGAGCAATATTTCCTTGACAAAAACAAGTTAATTGAGGCGCAACGCATCCGCGAACGGGTCAACTATGACGTCGAAATGATCCGTGAAATGGGTTATTGCAACGGGATAGAAAACTATTCGAGGTACTTCGACGGCAGGAATCCCGGTGAACCTCCGTTCACTTTAATGGACTATTTCAAGGAAGATTTCGTCATTTTTATCGACGAATCGCACATAACTCTGCCGCAGATCCGCGGCATGTACAACGGCGACAGGATGCGAAAGACCAACCTTGTCGACTACGGCTTCCGCCTCCCCGCGGCATTCGACAACCGTCCGCTGAACTTTGACGAATTCAACGCCAGAGTTTCTAAAATGATATGCGTTTCAGCGACTCCCGCCGAGTACGAGCTTCGGGAGGCGGGCGGTGAAGTCGTCGAACAGCTGCTGCGTCCGACGGGGCTTCTCGAGCCGCCCGTCTCCATCCGCCCGATAGAAGGTCAGGTGGACGATCTTATCGGCGAGATACACGACGCCATCGACAGGCAAGGCAGGGTATTGGTGACGACTCTTACCAAGAAAATGGCGGAAAGTCTGACGGATTACTTAAAAGAGCACCATCTGAAGGTGGAGTATATGCACTCCGATATAGATACCTTGGATAGAATCGATATCATAAACCGCTTGCGTCGGGGGGATATCGACGTCATCGTCGGGATCAACCTTTTAAGGGAGGGATTGGACATTCCCGAGGTGGTGTTGGTGGCGATATTGGACGCCGACAAGGAAGGCTTCCTGCGTTCAAGGACGTCGCTTATACAGACCATCGGCAGGGCGGCAAGGAACAAGGACGCAAAAGTCATCATGTACGCCGACACCGTGACTGAAAGCATGAAGGAAGCTTTGGAGGAGACCGACCGCAGGCGAAACAAGCAGATTGCCTACAATAAGGAGCACGGCATAGTTCCGAGGACGATAGTAAAACCGATTGTCAATACGCTTCAAATCAGCAAGAAGGGATCCCAAAAAGCGGATAGCAGGATGACAAAACGCGAAATTAACGCAGAGATAGAACATCTGAAAGGTTTGATGACGGCGGCTGCCGCTTCCTATGATTTCGAAGGAGCCATCAGATTAAGAGACAGAATCGCGGAGCTTAAAAAACTCAGAGGTGATAAAAGTGAAAGGTGATATAGTTGTAAGGGGAGCAAGGGAAAATAACCTTAAAAATCTCTCGGTGACAATTCCGAGGGATAAGTTTGTCGTATTTACCGGGCTGTCGGGTTCCGGGAAGTCGTCGCTTGCTTTCGACACCATTTTTGCCGAAGGGCAGCGCCGCTACATCGAAAGCCTTTCAAGCTACGCGAGAATGTTTCTGGGGCAGATGGAAAAGCCCGACGTCGACTCGATAGAGGGGCTTTCTCCCGCCATCTCGATAGACCAGAAGACGACGAGCAAAAACCCGCGCTCCACAGTCGGCACCGTCACCGAAATCTACGACTACCTGAGGCTGTTGTTCGCGCATATAGGCATTCCGCATTGCCCTAAGTGCGGCAGAGTTATCTCCGCCGTCGGCGTGGATACCATAAACGCCGAGATCATGCGCGCGCCGGAAGGCAGCAAGCTCATCATCTCCGCTCCGGTCGTGCGCGGCAGGAAGGGCGAATTCAAGGACTTGTTCGAAAAACTGAGAAGGGAGGGCTTTGCAAGAGTCAAAGTCGACGGTGAAATTCGCTCCCTCGAAGAGGAGATAGAGCTCGACAAAAAATTCAAACATACGATATACGTCGTCATCGACAGGCTGAAAATCAAACCTGACATCCTGAGGCGCCTGACCGATTCCGTCGAAACGGCGATGAAGCTTGCCGATGGCATGGTGGCGGTGGATATCGAAGGCAAGGAAACGATATATTCGTCCAAGTACGGTTGCCCCGATTGCGGTATAACGCTTGAAGAACTGACCCCCAGAAGCTTTTCATTCAACAGCCCCTTCGGCGCCTGCGAAGCCTGCGGCGGCATAGGTATGCGCCACGAAGTCGACGTAAACAAAATAATCCGCGACCCGTCGCTCAGCCTCCGGGAAGGCGCCATCAAAGTTTCGGGTTGGTCGATAATGGACATGGGGAAAATGTACTTCAGAGAGCTCCTGGCAGTCTCCAGAAAGTACGGCTTCAACATGGACACCCCGTTTAAAGATTTACCCGAAAGCGTCAAACATATCATCCTGTACGGCACCGGTGACGACACGGTGGAAATGGAGTGGAATTCGAAGCGCTTCTCTTCCGTCTACACCGCACCTTTCGAAGGTATAGTCAACAATCTGTCAAGACGCTACCGCGAAACTCAGTCCGAAGGAGTCAAAGCCGATATCGAGCGGTATATGAGTTTTTCTCCCTGCGAAGTCTGCGGCGGAAAACGTCTGAAAAAAGAGGTGCTCGCGGTGACCGTCGGAAATAAGAATATCGCCGAAGTTACCGATATGCCGGTGAAGGAGCTGGTGAAGTTTTTCGACGAACTCGACTTAAACGAAAAGGAAAGACAAATCGCCCAACCTATTTTAAAAGAGGTCAGGGCGCGTCTCGGATTTTTGAATAACGTCGGGCTTGATTATCTTACATTGTCGCGCTCCGCGATGACGCTTTCGGGGGGCGAAAGCCAACGGATAAGGTTGGCGACGCAAATAGGCTCGGGGCTTACGGGAGTATTGTATATACTCGACGAGCCGTCGATAGGGCTGCATCAACGCGACAACATAAAACTCATCAACGCCCTTAAAAACCTGAGGGACATCGGAAATTCCCTTATAGTTGTAGAACACGACGAAGAGACGATCCTCGCCGCCGATCATATAGTCGATATCGGACCGATGGCGGGCGAAAAAGGTGGCGAATTGGTAGCTCAGGGTACCGTTTCCGATATAATTTCGACCCCGGGTTCGATTACCGGCGATTACCTTGCGGGAAGGAGGAAGATAGCCGTACCTTTAATAAGAAGGCACGGAAACGGCAAGAAGGTTTCCGTCTTCGGCGCAAGGCAGAACAACCTTAAAAATATCGACGTCGACATTCCGGTAGGTGTCATTACCTGCGTAACGGGGGTATCGGGTTCCGGAAAGTCCTCACTTGTCAACGGAGTGCTTTACCCGTACCTTGCTTCCGAGGTCAACGGCGCCTTCAGAACACAGGGGAATTGCGATAAAATCACCGGAGCCGACAATTTCGATAACGTCATCTGCATCGACCAAAGCCCGATAGGGCGAACTCCTCGCTCCAACCCCGCCACATATGTCGAGGTGTTCACTCCGATAAGGGAGCTGTTTGCGGGAACCAGGGACGCCAAGGCAAGAGGCTATACGGCGGGACGCTTCAGCTTCAATGTTCCCGGCGGGAGGTGCGAAGCCTGCAAGGGCGACGGTATAGTCAAGATAGAAATGCACTTTCTTCCGGACGTCTACGTCCCGTGCGACGTCTGTAACGGCAAACGCTACAACCACGAGACGCTGGAAGTAAAGTACAAAGGTAAATCCATCTATGACATTCTCGAAATGACTGTCGACAGGGCAGTCGAGTTTTTCGAAAACGTGCCGCGCGTTTACAACAAGTTGAAATGCTTAAAAGACGTAGGTCTCGGCTACATCAGACTCGGTCAGCCTTCGACGACGCTTTCCGGGGGCGAAGCGCAGCGCGTAAAGCTTGCGACGGAGTTGTCGAAACGATCGACCGGGCGGACAATGTATATCCTTGACGAGCCGACGACGGGGCTTCACAGCTACGACGTTGAAAAACTTTTGGAAGTGCTCTCCAGGCTTGCCGACGCGGGGAATACCATTGTCGTCATCGAACACAATTTAGACGTCATAAAAGTCGCCGACTACATCATAGACTTGGGGCCCGAAGGCGGGGACGGCGGCGGCACCGTCGTTAAGACGGGAACGCCCGAAGAGGTGGCGGAGTGCCCCTTCAGCTATACCGGTCGGTTTTTAAAACCGCTGTTGAAACGCGACCGAAGCTGAACGCGATAAAAGCGAATCAAGGTAAAAGGGAAGGGCGTCATAGCGAAGGGCGTCATAGCGAATGGCGTCAAAGTAAAAGGGCGGATGCCGCAAATGCCAAGGAGAGGTTTCGCCGGGAGAGGCTTTGCTAGATGATATTTCCTATTCTGACGGAATAGACGTTTTTAAATTCCTGGCAGGTCATTCTGATACGCGTCAACAACGCTTGAGCGGAGTCGAAGTCCTCGGCGCCGACCGCGCCGGTCAATTCGCCGTAGGTAATGG
>CALVTP010000051.1 GCA_944362765.1 uncultured Clostridia bacterium
GCTATGGATAAAGACGCGTTGATCGAAAAACTCGCCGAAGTCAGAGAATTCAAAGTCAGCGTCAACGAAAATACGGTAGATTACACCTCCGGAACGATGAACCTTTCAGAAACTACGGGCGCGGGATCCTTCTTTAACAACGATTACGTGTTCAAACTGATAAAGCGTTTCACCGATTCCTTCGATAACTTTGACGAGCGCGACGAGGAAGAGCTCTATCAAGGTGACGAGCCCGCTTCTTACGACCACCATGCCTACACCGGTTTCAGCCAGGGCAAGGACGACAACCCGACCATTCTCTTCGGTGTGTACGACAGGGAGTATGACCTCGAAAATTCAACTTATATCGGAAGATTGTTCAGTAACGAAGACAATACCGCGTTGAACAAAGCCGATATCACGGAGGAGGCACTGATGCGCTTCCTGAGCACCGGCGCCGATGACGGCGACGATAAAGTGCTGCTCCTTGCCAACCTCGGCGAGGCGGGCGGACAATATTACCGCTCCTCCTCCAGCTTCTCCTTCTCGGCGGAATCCTATTACAAGATAACCTTCCGCGCGAAGTATCTCCCGTTGGGCGAGGCGGGGCACACCGAGTTCAGGTTCGTCTACAACACCTCCGACAACAAATATGAGGCGCTGACAATTACTCCGAACTCGATAAACGACATTAATTACACCACTTATTCCTTCTACTTCTATAACGAGAACGGCTCCAGCCTCTCGGCGTATCTCCAATTCAACCTCGGCTCCAACGAGTCGATAGGGGACGGCGAGCGCGAAGAACTCTTCAATAACGGCTTCCTTCTCGTCGACAACGTCACTATCGAAAATATCACCGAAGTGAATGTCGATGCGGAAGGAGTGCCCGCCGAATATACTCAATATATCAACGGCGAACTGACGGGAGCGGTTACCGGCGGATACGTCAACGAATTGGTCGAAACCGAAGAAAACCCCGAAGACGACCCCGAAGACGACCCCGACGAAGGCGGCAACAAGATCAACCCGCAAGTGTGGCTTATTGTTTCTTCCGTCGTTATCGGCGTCATCATCATTGCCGTTGTCATAGTGCTGACGTACAGGAAACTGAAAGATAAAGTTTCCAAGAAGTTGAAGAAGACTAAGGTCGAGAGCAAAGTTCCGACCGACCTCGAAGAGCGCGCGAAGAAGAACGAACTCAATCGTAAGGCAGAAAACAAAAAGACAGATATTGATGCCGAAGATTATAGGGATTAATTTTCTTCCCGCAAAATTAAAGTTAGAGTGCTTTAATTGCTCGCGAAAACTAAAACATTATGAAGAAAGTTCGCCACCCGTGCGGACTTTTTTCATAAGGAGGGATAAGAGCGGGAAGAAAATTAATCCCAACCGCGTCTTGGGGCTCTCTCGGGGGTGATTTTTCGCGAAGCGCCAACCTTATGGGCGGGTGGTGGGTTAAGTCTAATCGGAGCAGAGCGACCACCTTGTCGCCGCTTGCGGCGAAACCTCGAACAAAAACAAAACAACCAAGCAATAAAGGTTTTGTTTTTGTTCGAAAAAGGCGGAGCGGAACCGTCAGATTGACTCGAAATGATTATGTTATTAATAAAAACCGTTAATGCGGGTGAATACGATGATAAAAATGTAACGCTGTGCGTGATTGCGAGTCAAGCCGCGAGCTTCCGGCTCCGCCGGAGACGCGGGTACGATAGAATGGGAGTAATTTACTTCCCGTTCAGGTCTTACCTTATGAAAAAAGTCCGCACGGGTGGCGAACTTCTTCATAAGGTTCTCTCTTCGCGAGCAATATAAGTACTCTAATTTTAATCTTACGGGAAGAAAATTACTCCCACTCTATCGTTGAAGGAGGTTTCGAAGTTATATCGTATACGACGCGGTTTACGCCGTTTACTTCGTTGATTATACGGTTGGAAACCTTGGCAAGGAGTTCATACGGTATTCTTGCCCAATCGGCGCTCATGGCGTCGACAGAGGTCACTGCGCGAAGAGCTACGGTATAATCGTAAGTGCGCATATCTCCCATGACGCCTACGCTTTTAAGGTCGGTGACGACTGCAAAATATTGCCAGATTTCGGTGTCCAAGCCGGCTTTTCGGATCTCCTCGCGGAAGATGAAGTCGGCGTCCCGCAGCAACTCCAATTTTTCTTCGGTGATTTCGCCGATGACTCTTACGGCAAGCCCCGGTCCGGGGAAGGGCTGACGCATGACGATACTCTTGTCGAGCCCCAGTTCGAATCCCACTTTTCTGACTTCGTCCTTGAACAGATCCCTTAAAGGTTCGATTATCTCGTCGAAGGCGATGACGGAAGGAAGCCCGCCGACGTTGTGATGAGACTTGATGAGGGCGGCTTTGCCGAAGCCCGATTCGATGACGTCCGGATAGATTGTGCCTTGGGCGAGGAAATCGACCTTCCCGGATTTTTTGGAGTAGTCTTCGAAGGTGCGGATGAACTCTTCGCCGATGATTTTTCGTTTTTGCTCCGGCTCGGTTATGCCATTTAGACGGCTTAAAAAGCGCTCTTTGGCGTCGATAACGTCAAGATTCATGCCGATTCCGTCACGGAACACGCGCACGATATCTTCGACTTCATATTTCCTCATCAAGCCGTGGTCGACTAATACGCATTGTAAATTTTTGCCGATTGCGCGGTGCATAAGCGTTGCCGCTACTGCAGAATCGACTCCGCCGCTCATGGCAAGCAAAACTTTTTTGTCGCCGACTTTGTCGCGGATTTTTCCGACCATGTCACCGATGAAATTTCTCATCGACCAGTCGCCTTTTAAGCCTGCCACCTCGTAGAGGAAGTTTCTCAAAACGGTATTGCCGCACTCGGTGTGCACGACTTCGGGATGGAATTGCACACCGTAGATTTTCGCCTTGTCGTTGCCGTATGCAGCGACGGGGCAGGAGTCGGTAAACCCGATGACTTCATACCCTTCGGGCGCCTTACTTACGTAGTCGGTGTGCGACATCCAGACGACGCTCTTTTCGGGAATATGCTTGAACAGGGGGGACGGCTTGACGCTCATTTCGGACTTTCCGTATTCCCGCGTTTCGGCGGAGAGCACCTCCCCTCCCTTTAAATAGGCGATCAATTGTGCGCCGTAGCAAATACCTAATGTCGGGATACCTAAATCAAGAATTCGGGAGTCCATAACCAACGAATCCGACGCAAACACCGAATTAGGTCCACCGGTTAAAACCAAGCCCTTAGGATTAAGCTCTTTGATTTTTTCGATGGTGGTGGAGTAGGGGACGAGCTCGGAGTAAACTCCGAGATCCCTTATCCTTCTCACTATCAATTGGTTGTATTGCCCACCGAAGTCCAATACGAGGACTAATTCTTTATTGTTCATCGCAATTAGTTTTTAGGTGAGTAGTTCGGTGACTCTTTGGTTATCGAGATGTCGTGCGGGTGGCTTTCGATAAGGGATGCGGAAGTTATCTTTATAAATTCCGACTTGGTGCGGAGCTCCTCGATATTGTGCTTTCCGCAATAACCCATACCGGAGCGGATGCCGCCCACCATCTGGAAGATGACGTCGGAAAGGGAGCCTTTGTACGGCACTCTGCCTTCTACGCCTTCGGGGACTAATTTTTTGGCGTCTTCCTGGAAGTAGCGGTCTTTGCTGCCCGCTTCCATTGCCGAAATCGAGCCCATGCCGCGGTAGACTTTGAAACTCCGTCCCTGGTAAATTTCCAGGGCGCCGGGGGCCTCCTTGGTTCCCGCCAGCATGCTGCCCATCATGATCGCCGAAGCGCCTGCGGCAATGCCTTTGACGATGTCGCCGGAGTATTTGACTCCGCCGTCTCCGATTATGCGTTTTCCGTATTTATCTGCCATCTCCGCGCAGTCCATTATGGCGGTTATCTGCGGCACGCCGATACCTGCTACGACGCGGGTGGTGCAAATGGAGCCGGGTCCTATGCCGACTTTCACCACGTCGGCGCCTGCTTCGATGAGGTCGCGCGTTGCGGCTGCGGTGGCGACGTTGCCGGCGATAAGTTGAAGATCGGGGAATTTTTCCTTGATTTTCTTGACGGCGTCCAGCACTCCCGAATTGTGCCCGTGGGCGGTATCGACGGCGACGATGTCGACTTTGGCGTCTACCAAAGCCGCCACTCTGTCGAGGAAGTTCTGTCCGACGCCGACGGCGGCTCCGACGAGGAGCCTGCCGTTTTTATCTTTTGCGGAGTTGGGGTACTGAATGGATTTTTCGATGTCTTTTATCGTGATCAGCCCTTTCAGGTTGAAGTCTTTATCTACTAAAGGCAATTTTTCGATACGGTGTTTGCCCAAAATTGCCTGTGCCTCTTTCAGGGTCGTGCCGACGGGAGCGGTGACGAGGTTATCCTTGGTCATGACTTCGCCGATGGGGCGGGTAAAGTCGGTTTCGAATCTGAGATCGCGGTTTGTCAGAATGCCCACAAGCTTGCCGTTTACGCAAATCGGCACGCCGGAGATGTGGTACTTTGCCATCAGCGCGTTGGCGTCCGAGATGAGGTGCTCGGGAGAAAGGAAAAACGGGTCGGTAATTACGCCGTGTTCGCTTCTTTTGACGCGGTCGACCTGCGCCGCCTGTTCGTCTATCGTCAGGTTTTTATGTATTATGCCAAGACCTCCTTCTCTTGCCATCGCGATGGCAAGGTCGGCTTCGGTGACGGTATCCATCGCCGCAGAGACGAGTGGCACGTTCAATTTTATCGTATCCGTCAATTTTGTCGAAAGATCGACGTTTTTCGGCAGCACGTCGGAGCGCTGCGGCACCAATAAAACGTCGTCGAATGTCAATCCTTCCGCTACGATTTTTGTCATAAAAAACTCCTTAGTGATAATACCTTTTTTTCAATTATAATTATCGCGCGCGGGAAAGTCAAACCAATTTGAAAATTTCTCGCCCGCAGGGAAAATTTTTCTTCGCGGCGATCCTTATGACCTTACTACGAAAACTTTACGTTTACTGTCTTTAAAAGGCATTTTCTCTTTACTTAATCGTCTCGTCATGGTAAAATCGGAGTGAAATGCGGCGGAGTTTAAAAAAACGCTCCCGCACGGAGGAATCATGTCCAAGTATGCAGATCTGTTGCCATCGATGACAATCGAAGAGAAAGCGGCGCTTTGCTCCGGCATAACCAGCTGGAGAACGACGCCGATAAAGCGGCTGGGGATCCCGTCGATATACCTTTCCGACGGTCCTCACGGCGTAAGGCGCGAAAAAGCCGATTCCGGCTTCGGCAACGTCTTTGCCGAGGCGCTCCCCGCCACCTGCTTTCCGCCCGCGGTGACGCTGGCTTCGACGTGGGACAGAGAGCTTGCATACGAAGTAGGGCAGGCGCTCGGCGAAGAATGCCTGGAATTAAAAGTCGACGTGCTGCTGGGCCCCGGCGTCAATATCAAAAGAAGTCCGCTTTGCGGCAGAAACTTTGAATATATGTCCGAAGACCCCCGTCTTGCCGGTGAAATGGCGGCAAGCTATATAAACGGCGTGCAGTCGAACGGAGTAGGAGTGTCGCTGAAACACTTTGCCGCAAATTCCCAGGAGTTCAGAAGAATGACCTCGTCGTCGGAAGTCGACGAACGCGCTCTCCGTGAAATCTACCTCTCCGCCTTCGAATACGCCGTCAAAAAGTCTTCCCCGTACACCGTGATGTGCTCCTATAACCGCATCAACGGCACTTACGCTGCCGAAAACCGCAGACTTTTGACGGAAATACTTCGTAACGAGTGGGGCTTTGACGGGATAGTCGTTTCCGATTGGGGCGCCGTCACAGACAGAGTTGCGGGCATAAAAGCGGGTATGAATCTCCAGATGCCCACCGCAAACGGCGTCACCGACGCCGAAATAGTCAAAGCCGTCCGCGAAGGTGACCTCGACGAAAAGGAACTCGACAAAGTCGTGCTCGATATCTTAAAACTCATCGACAAATGCAGGAGGGCGGAACGCCCCGGCTTTAAAGCCGACTTTTCAGCTCATAGGGAACTTGCCCGCAAGGTGGCAAGGGAAGGAGCGGTGTTGCTGAAAAACGATGGCATGTTACCCCTCGATAAAAGCGCTCCCGTCGCCGTCATAGGCGAGCTTGCCAAAAAATTACGCTCGCAGGGTTCGGGCTCCTCGAGGCTCAACCCGTTGAAGGAAAATTCCTTCGTCGACTACTTAAACGAGATATCTTTCCCGCATAAATACGCAAAAGGCTACGATTCCCTGACCGACGAGACTTCGGAAGCGTTGATTTCGGAAGCCGTCGAAGCGGCAAAGAACGCCGACAACGTATTGCTGTTTATAGGACTTACCGACGCTTTCGAATCGGAGTCCTTCGACAGGAAAAACCTTGAACTTCCCGCGGCGCATATACGCCTTCTCAACGCCGTCGGAAAGGTCAATCCGAATATCGCCGTCGTGCTGACGGGAGGCTCCCCCTCCGATGTGTCGTATGCCGATTCGGTCAGGGCAATTCTGAACGTATACCTGACGGGAGAAGCGGGCGGCGAAGCCGTCTACGACCTTGTCTTCGGGGATTACAACCCTTCCGGGAAACTTGCCGAAACCTTCCCCGTCAAAATTTCCGACAACCCGATGAGTGAGTTTTTCGGAAACGAGATAGCCGAGTACCGCGAAAGTATTTTCGTCGGATACCGCTACTACGACGCCGCGAAAAAGGCGGTGGCGTTCCCGTTCGGGCACGGACTTTCCTATACTTCCTTTGAATACTCAGGGCTGTTGATTTCCTCGCCCGAGATTCGGGAAGGTGACGCGGTAAATATTTCCTTCGACCTTGAAAACACCGGTTCGAGAGCAGGTGAAGAAATCGTGCAGGTCTATGTTTCGGCTCCCGAAACCGAAGTTTTTGTACCCGAAAAGGAGCTTAAAGCATTTGATAAAATTTATCTGGATGCAGGCGAAAAGAAGCGGGTACAGCTTCAATTGGACGCGCGCTCGTTTATGTACTACGACGTGACCTTAGGCGACTTCCGCGCGATCAACGGAGTTTATAAGATCCTTGTGGGTGCGTCTTCGAAGGACATCCGCCTGAGTGCCGAAGTCCGCGTTCGGGGGAAGGAGCACACTCCCGATTACCGCGAACTTGCGCCGGATTATTACAATCTGGAGACGCTGAACCGCTACTCGAAGGCTTCCTTCTCGGCGGTGCTCGGAAGACCGCCCGAAAAATACGTTCAGCCCAAGAAAGGGGGGTACACTATGCTTACCTGTTGCGGGCAGCTGAACGACGGATTCCTGGCAAAGCTGGTGCAAAAGGCGGCGTATAAGTATTCGATATTGTTATTGCCGAAAGGCGTGCCGTATTCGCAAATCAAAATGACCAGGGCGGGCGCTTTGGAAATGCCGTTCAGGAACATGGCGGCGATGAGCGACGGCGGCGTGTCGCCGACTTCGGCGGAAGGGCTGCTGGACATCGTCAACGGCAAACTTTTCCGCGGATTGATAAAGCTTATAAAGGGCTTCATACAGAAGTTGCCTTCGAAGCGCGACCGTTTCCCGGACTGACGAATTATTCTTATATGGAGAATGACGCATATGATAACTCTCGTCGCAGCCACCAATAATCCGCATAAGATCACCGAATTCCGTGAAATCCTCGGGAACAATTTTGAGGTAAGGTCGTTGAAGGAACTCGGACTTCATGTCGAAGTCGAGGAGGACGCCGACAGCTTTTACGGAAACGCATATAAAAAAGCCAAGGCGGTTTCAGACATTTGCGGACTTGCGGCGCTTTCGGACGATTCCGGACTCATTGTCGACGCGCTGGGCGGCGCTCCGGGCGTCTATTCGGCGCGCTACGCGGGGCGTGACGGTGACGATGAGGCTAACCGTAAAAAATTATTAAAGGAAATGGCTGCCGTGACCGATTTTAACAAAAGAACGGCGCGGTTCCATTCATCCGTAGTCATAGTCTATCCGGACGGCAGCTCGCTTTCCGGCGAAGGCGACGTAGAAGGTAAAATTCTGTTTGAAGAGGAAGGAAGCGAGGGCTTCGGCTACGATTGTCTGTTTTATTCGGACGATCTCGGGAAAGGCTTCGGCGTTGCCACCCCGGAGGAGAAAAACTCCGTCAGCCATCGAGGAAGAGCCCTCCGCGACCTTGTCAAAAAGTTGTAAATTCCAATCGATTGTCCGCCGAAAGGCGGCGATTTTCTGCCGCGAAGTTATTCCCGTATGTTTAATCGCGAAAACGCTCGGAAAATATCCGCCTTCCAAACGCCGCAATATAGGTATGAACATCAGGACGGCGGAAAGCGCCAAAGGGATACCGCCGAACAGCAGGTACGGGCGGAATTTACCCCATTTAGTAG
>CALVTP010000052.1 GCA_944362765.1 uncultured Clostridia bacterium
GTTACGGGAATACATTCGGGGGATTGTGCGTTTTCGTTTTCCATGACGGACAGGTTGCCGTTGGTTTCCAGGACGGCGTATTTTATTTGGTCAACGGAAAAAATCTGCTGCGAACGCAGCGACTCCATGAGATCGTTGACGGTGAAGTTTAATTTTGCCATGGCTTCGGAGTCGATACCGTCGGGGGTGACTACTATAACCGGTTTACCGTTCAGCGCTCTTCGGAACTTTATCGACTTTGTCGCCAGCCACGTAAAGCACAAATGCAACAGAAACATCGTAAACAGCGGCACCAGCCCGTATACCAGCGGCACGGAAATATCCTGCATCGGCATACACGCAAGGTCTGCTATCGCCAAAGTTATTACCAATTCGAAAGGCTGTAACTCGCCGATAGTGCGCTTTCCCATCAGCCTTATGCCTATCAACAGGCAGATATATATTATTATCGTTCTGATAAATACGACCAGCATATGCGTTTAGTATACGGAAAATTAAAAAATTTACTTCCCGGGTTTAATATGGCGGAGATGCTTGCAAATAAATTGCCGATGATATATTATAGAAGAGCAGAGTAGGTACGTCGCGTTAAGTGCCGCGAAATGGGATGTCGTTCGCGGACGAAAGGAAAACCTGCGGTGGCGTGCCGCGTCCGTTGCGAAAAATAGGGAGTTTACTCCGGAGGAAGTCTTTTTAATCATTGATTATGACGACATCGGCTTCGTTCGGCGAATAAACCCACATCTATTTATGCGTAAGTTCTCTCTGCAAGGAGGACTTTTTTTATGAACAAAAGAGGCAAAAGGTCGTTTTACCTGAAGCGGCTGGCGTACACCGGATTGTTCGCCGCGCTTGCCGTAGTCGCTAACGGTTTCGGCATTTATTTACCTGTTTTCGGCGTGGGAGCCTCGGCTCAGCTGACTTTCAGTTATATAGTTTGCGTCATGGCGGGCATTTTTTTGGGACCTGTCGCAGGCGGAATCGTCGGCGGAGCGGGCGACATTATCGGCTGGTTTATCCAGCCGGCGGGACCGTTTAACGTCTTTATTACGCTCGGTTCGATACTCTTAGGAGTCATTCCCGGCTTGATATTCAAGCTGAAAATGCCGTCGATAGCGAAGATTTTCATCTCTTTTGCGCTGATATTCGTGTGCTGCACGGCGGGACTGAACAGCTTCGGCATCTGGTTTTACTACGTCAGAGGCAAAGGCTTTTTCCTTTTTCTGGCGGGGCGCCTTGCCACGCAGAGCATTGTCTGGGCGGTCAACATGGCGCTGACTGCGGCGATGTACTATCCCGTCGCGAAATATATCTTCAAACTTCCCGTCGAAAAACGTGTGAAGGAAGAGCGCGAAAGCGAGTCCGGGTTGGTGTCACGGAGCGGGGACGGCATAGTCGGGAGGAAGCGCTTATAATCGGAGTTCTTCTCCCGGATGCGGGGGAGCTTTTTTAAAGCGTGCCAACAGCGTTTTCGGCTTGATGAGTCCCGCAAACGCGGCAAGGCAAAAATACATCAAAGCCCCCGGGGCGACAGACAGTAAAATACATATTAGCAGCGGCAGCGATGATGTGGCTTTCGAAACAAAGTCGACAAAGAACTTAACGATAACGGAAATTAAGGCTACCATAAACAGCGATTTAAGGAACCCAAACTTCAATTTAATTTTTTTATGCAGCAATAACACATTCCCCGCCGATTCAATAAAAAGTGCGGCGAAATTGGCTGCTATTACCGAATCGAGTCCGATATAATAGGGTAGGTACCTGCACGCCACAAGCATTACCAATGTGCCCGGGATGAATGTCAGAAAGCTTTCTTTTTCCATTCCGACGGAGTTCATGGAAGTGGCAATTATCTGGTTTACAGGGGTGAACAGCATCAGCCACGCCGCCTTTTCGAGGTATTCTCCTGCCTCGGCGTCTTTATATAGCCAAAGGCACAACTCGCTGCCGACCGCTGCGTAGAGCGCCATAAAAAGCCCGGAAACGATGAGGGAGAATGTAATTCCCGAGTCGACCCGCTCCGTTAATTTATTGCGGTCGCCTCTCGCGTTGTCGGCGGACATTTCCGGCACGAGTACGACTGCAAGAGAGCCGATGATGGCGTTCGGCGCCATTATCAAAGGGTTTGCCATGCCGGATATTCGTCCGACGGAGGCTGTGGCTTCGGAGACGCTCATGCCGGAGGCTATCAGGGCGTTCGGCAGAATTATCGCCAAAATGGCACCTACGGCGGAGCCTAAGACCCTCATCAAGGTAAGCGGAAGGGCAGGTTTAAGGAGTTCTTTGGGGTGAACTCCGCCTCTGAACGAACCACCTTTTTTCAGGAAGATGAAGAATACGGCAAGCGCCACCGCCACGTCGCTTAACGTAAACGCCAGCGCGAGACCCGACGCTCCCGAGATTCCCGAGACCACTCCCGAAACCAATAAAAGGGTGAACAGGATGCGTAAAATTTCCTCTAAAAGTTCCGTACAGGAGAATATTCCGAACTGTTTCGTTCCCCAGAACCAGCCTCTGATTATGATATAGAAAGTGGTGGTGATGAGTGCCGGGAGCATGATTTTCAGCATCGGAAGCGCCCGTTCGTCGCTTAAAAGGAAGGAACTTTTCGCGGTAACGAAGTATCCGAACGCCAACGTCGCCGCTGCGGCAAAGAGCGCCACACCCATTGCCGCGGAGAGGTAAGAAAGCGGTTTAAGGCGGTCGCCGCCCGCTTCCGATTCGGCGATTTTTCTGGAAAGAACGGTGCCGAGTCCGCCCGTCGTTATCGCTATAAAGAGGAAAAATACAGAAATACATATTGAATAGAGCCCGATCACCTCGGCTCCGAGGGTGCGGGTCAGGTAGATTTTGAATACGAACGAGAGCGCCCGGGTGACGACGCTTATTCCGGTTACGGTAACTACCGATTTTACTATCGACACATCGAAATTTTATGGGAGAGAGTCCGGATATATGCCTAAAAAAAATAAGGGCGCTTAAAATCCCGAAAGCTATTTTCTTTTACGGAAAGTTATGTTAAAATCGATATAGGTGCGGGACGGCTTAAACCGCGACGCCGCAAGAATACCGACAGAGGGACGCTATGAACAAGACCATTTCCAAAATCGTGCAATTTTTTATAAAGAAGTTTTCGGGCTCAGGCTTGGAACAGGAACTGAATGCGGGCGGGAGCGGAGCTTTGAAAGTGCCCGCGATTATTCCGTATTTGAGGAAGGCTGCCGCCGAATCGGTGGTTTTATTGAAAAACGACGGCGTGCTGCCGATAAGGGAAGAGGACGTCGTGGCGCTCTTCGGGCGGACGAGCTTCGACTACTTCACGGTGGGCTACGGTTCCGGCGGCGATGTCGCCTCTCCTTATAAAATCAGCCTTGCCGAGGGATTGAAAAACGCCGGAGTGAAGTTGGACGAAATAATTTGGAATAAGTATGAAACCTGGCGAAAGGAGTCAAAAAACTTACCCGACGAAGGTTTTTGGGGGCATTGGCCGATGAGCTTTCCCGAGATGCCTCTTTCCGATGAAGAGATCTCCGACGCCGCGAAGCGCGCCGATATTGCCGTCGTTACGATAGGAAGGGCGGCGGGCGAAGACCGCGAAAACCTGCTTAAAGCGGGAAGTTATTACCTTACCGAAGCCGAACGCGCGTTGCTGGCGGCGGTGACGAGGGAGTTTAAGCGCGTCGCGGTCGTCATGGATTGCGGCAACGTCATTGATATGTCGTGGGCGGAGGAACTCAATCCCGGCGCAGTCGTCTTTGCGTGGCAGGGCGGTATGGAAGCCGGGAACGGCGTGGCGGACGTTCTGACCGGGGCGGTAAATCCTTCCGGAAGGCTTCCGATGGCGATAGCGAGAAGTTATGGAGACTACCCATCCGCCCAAAATTTCGGCGGCGCCGACTTCAACGATTACTACGAAGATATCTATGTAGGTTACCGCTATTTTGAAACCTTCGCCCCCGAAAAAGTGCTGTATCCCTTCGGCGCGGGGCTGTCGTATACCGAATTCGATTACTCGGCGAAGCTGTCTGTCGCAGGTACCGTCGTGAGCGGCGAAGTCGCCGTCAGAAATACCGGTGCGCGCGGGGGAAAGGGAGTTGCGGAAATTTATCTTGAAAAACCTCTCGGGAAACTGGGCGCTGCAAAGCGTGAATTGATAGCCTTCATAAAAGCCGAAGTGGCGGCGGGCGAAGAGATAAGAGAAAACGTCACGATAGATCTTTCCGAATTTGCCTCCTTCGACGACTCCGGCGCCGCGGGCGCGAAATCGAGCTTCGTCCTAGAGGAAGGAAGTTATAAAATTTATGTCGGAGCCGATTCGAGGACGGCTGAACAGGCATTGGAATTCAAACTTTTGCGTACCGTCGTCCGTTCCGTCGACGAGGCGCTGCCCGTTCCGGAGACTATTAAGTTCAAACGCATCAAAAACGTCGGCGGCAAACCGGCGGAGGAGTTTGTGCCTGTCTCAACGCGCGATCTGAAAAAGCGAATCTTAGAAAATCTCCCGGAAGAGATAAGCTCCCCCAACCCCGTTTCCGACTTTAAAAAAGTGATATCGGGAGAGGCGGAGCTGTCCGATTTTATCGCGTCGCTGAGTATCGATGAGTTGAGAACGCTTGCCCACGGCGAAGGTAAAATGGATTCCGCCTTGGGCGTCAAAGGTAATGCCGGAGCCTTCGCAGGCGTATCCGAAGCACTCCGAAATAAAGGAGTTGAACCCGTCATCACGACTGACGGTCCCGCAGGTATGCGCATAAAACGTATTGCAGCGCTCGTCCCTTGCGGAACCGCACTTGCGGCTACCTTTAACGCAGAATTGGTATCCCAAATCTACTCTTTCGTAGGACAGGAGATGAAGGAGTACGGCTCCGATCTTCTGTTGGGACCCGGGATGAACATTCATAGAAACGTACTTTGTGGCAGAAACTTCGAGTACTTTTCGGAGGATCCGCTGCTTGCCGGCGTCATCGGCGCAGCCGTCGTCAACGGCGTTCAATCCAACGGCGTCGGAGCCTGTCCGAAGCACTTCGCCGTCAACTCCCAGGAATACAGGAGGAAATTCTGCGATTCGCGCGTTTCTCCGCGCGCGCTGAGGGAAATTTACCTGAAAGCGTTTGAAATAATGTTGAAAAACTCTGCGCCGAAGGCGATAATGACGGCGTACAACAAAATCAACGGCACATACTGTTATTACAATTACGACCTTGCGACCACGGTGCTCAGGAAAGAGTGGGGATATAAGGGCGTGGTCATCACCGATTGGTGGGCGGAGAAAGGGGAGTCTAAGGAGTTCAAAGGCGTCAAAAATTCCGCTCTTCGCGTGCGTTCAGGAGTCAATGTTCTTATGCCGGGCGAAATTACCCGCGGCAGGCACACCAAAAACGACGATAAAATACTTGCCTCGATGGCGGTACCCGACGGCTTGACGAAAGCCGAACTTCAACATAACGCCGCATGGGTTCTGAGTTTCTTTCAGGGAAAAGACCTAAATCAAACGGTCAAGAAAACCAACCTGACTTAACCTGAAAAAACAATCCGATCCCAAAATGACCTGTCCACAAAATAATCGGATCTGGAAATCATTTTACCCTGAAACAACATAACCGAAAATTCTCAAACCACACAAATCCCGCCGAAGCGGGTTTTTGTGTTGTGAGCGAAAGAGTGGCTGAAAGGGTGGCTATAATATATTCAAGCATCGTCCGCTCCATGCGATGAAACTTACGCAGCGAATACCACATCTTTGCCATTAATTAAACGAAGTAATAGGATCTCCAGGCGATTTTAAAATTTAAAGGCAAATGTTTAAACATTCCTTTTTCGCCAATCCGAACAGATAAAACCTTGTGAAAAACTGTCGCAAGGAATTTTAAGGCAGAGGCTTGCCTGCCTATTTTTTCTGATCCGCGCAGCGGCTACTTTGAGAACCGATATCGCAATGAGTTAAAAGCAAAAGTTTACTTAACTTCATTCCTCTTATCCGCGAAGCGGCACCCTTGTGAAAAGATGTCGTCATGAGAACGCGAAAGCGGAATAACGGTATGCGTAATATCAATATCCCTATCCAGCGTAGCGGCAACCTTGTGGGCGGCTGGGTGGGTCTAGTATAATCGGAGCGAAGCGACCACCTTGTGATGTAAAACTGCAATGATAATCACGACTTTGCCATAATTAAAACGAAAATATAAAACCGCCATACTTATTACGACTCCGCCGTATCTCACCGAAGAAGCCGTAAGAACCTATGATACTCTCGGCTCTGGCATATTACAACAACAACGCCGTAAAACTGCCACGATACTCACGACTCCGCCACGATTCGAGCAGACACCCGCCGCGCAGCTTAGCCCCGGCAAAGTGCGCACACCAAACCTTCCGCCCCTCGGCGGTAATCGCAACCCTATCCCTTTAAATTATATCACATTATGCCTAAAAATGCAATACTTTTTGTTAAATTATTTGATGTGATTTTTGATTTTATATTTAATTTCCTGCTGAAATTAAATAATTAAAATGGTGTGTTATATCAATAATATTCCATATGCTTATATAGTTAAATCATAGCGGAGCGAAGCGACCACCTTGTGATGTAGAACCGCCACGAATATTAAGACTCCGCCACGATTCGAGCGAGCGTGGGCGCGCACTTTTGCAGCAGCAAAAGTGCGTAGCCCAAGTGTTTGCCCCAAGGGCAAACACCCTTCGAGCCGACGGAGTGAGAGCTTATAGAGTATCCGTATCCGTCCCCTATAATTATATCATAAAATGGGATAAATTGCAATAGTTTTTGTTAAATTAATTGATTTAATTTAAGGATTTATATTTGTTTTCTTACTGAAATTTATTAATTTGGGATTGTACGATTACTTAATAATTGTTTATGTTCGTCTTTGGTTGTCGCAAAAGTTACTACATTGAGTACTTTATTCTTCTTTGCTCATAGTACCCTGCTTTAATCACAATAATACCGCTTCGAAGAAATTTCTATCGCCTTAGAAATTATCTTTTGTGGCGGAGTATAGAAATATCGTTCGCGGCATACGTCGTATGCCGCTCTCTCATTTCGT
>CALVTP010000053.1 GCA_944362765.1 uncultured Clostridia bacterium
AAATAAACTCAAAATATAAACAGGAAGTAACCGAAAGCATCATGGCTTTCGGCGGACTATCGGCGAATGAAATATATCTACTACGACATAGAGTGCAGCGACGGCTTCCATATGTGCAGCTTCGGTTACGTCGTTGCCGATGAAAACTTCAACGTCCTCGAAAAAGAGGACATTCTGATGAATCCGGAAGCTATTTTTCATACCGGAGCCTGGGGGAAAAACCGCGAAAAGGATCCCGGGATCGAGCTCGGCTACCCGAAAGAAGTTTTTCGGAAAAGCCCTAAATTTCCGAAGCATTACCAAAAGATACGCTCCCTTTTGACGGACGAAAACGCTAAAATCATCGGGTTTTCCCACAATAACGACGCATTGTTTCTGACGAAGGCGTGTAAAAGATACTCCCTTCCGATAATTTCATATAAATTTTTCGACGTGCAGGACATGTACGGCGAACTGTTCGACAAGAAAAACCAGGTGGCGCTGAATACTATAGCGGAAGAGTTGAATGTCGATACCTCGGGGCTCGTGATGCACCGAAGCGACGAAGATTCCCTCCTGACGATGCTTGTCGCCAAAGCGCTTGCCGAAAAAGAGGGGCTGTCCTTCGAAGAACTTATCGCCAGGTGCACGCTTTCCCACGGCGAAGTCACCGGGCAGGGACGCTGCCTTTATTACGTAAAAGAGCAGCGCCGCCGCGAAAAATGGAAAAATGCCCACCGCCGCTCGGAGCATATGAACGAAACCAATCTGAAGGAGTTCCGCCGTTACCTCGGTTCGATTTCGCCGGATCCCGAATTGAAACAGCTTTTTTCGGGGCGAAACGTGACGCTGGACTCGGGCTACGAGTATATGAACTACCGCGCCGTATGTCTCGTTGCCGCGGAAATCATCCGACGCGGCGGGCGGTATGTCAGAATGGGCTCCGACGCCGATATGTATATCAAAGCTTCCGAAAAGAAGTGTTACCGCCTTCCGTACGTAAAACGCACCGAAGAGCGCGGAAAGCATGTCGATTACCTCACCATGCAGGACTTCATGCGCCTTACGGGCATTTCCGAAGAGGACTTATCCAATGCGCCCTTCCCGATTTTCGAAGGGGCGGTCAAAGCCGGGAAATCGCAGCAACAGACTCCCGAAGCGGACGATTCGGAAGCCCAAAACGGTGAAAATGCGGATAAAAAGCTTGTTACCAAGAAAAATTACAAACGCCGCAGAAGAAGGAGGAGACATCCGTCGAAAGGAAAGTCGGAGTCCGCAAATGCTGCCGAACCATCCGAGGTTTAAGGAGTATAGGTTCACGCTTTCAACGCGAGCGCCGGCTTAAAAGATAAATAAGTAAAACGCCGGGCTGTGCTTTAACTCTGAAACATGAAAACGTGTGATAAGGGTTCGTCATGTGCGGCAAACGGTAAAAGAGAAGAGCCGAAACCATTTATTCTATTCATAGATCATCGCATACTAAACCCGCCCGACGGATTCACGTGAGGCGGGTTTTTGTGTAATACATTAGCGCCGACATTCAAAGCCCGGCATTTAAATTATTGCGTTGCCACCGAATTATCGGGTCTTTTTTTAATTGCGGAGTCGGCAGCCCCGTTAAAACGTCGGCATCGTGATGTCGGGACCGACGTAGTCGATGACGTACGAGAAAGTGCCGCGCGCGTCAAAAACCTTGTTGACGCGCCCCTGAATGGCTCTCACCACCAGGAAGTTTCCGTCGGAGCAGTAGGAGTAATAGCGGTTATCCGGATCGGAAAGGGTGAACGAAAAGCTCTCCGCCACCCCCTGCGTAGAGGAAAACGGCGTGCCGTCGACTTCGTGCATTGTCTCTTTTCCGAGCACCAGCGGAGAGACGATGTTTTCGGGAATGAGGGAAGAAATCTCCGTCATCGCAAAAAAATCATCCGGGGTGACGTCGAAGCGGGGCTCTTCATCGCCCACAAACAGCGCCGTGCGGTAGTCTGAATCCTTTGCGTCGCGTTCCTTGACTCCTGCGGGAAGCGCGTGCCCGAAGTAGATATACTCGTGGGAAATCGAAACGGCTGTGCTGGTTTCCTTGTCCCAAACCGCTTTGATCCTTCTGGATTCGCCATCGACGGAAAAGTTTAATTTATATGTGACGCCGGGTTCGGATGAGGAGTTATATTTTACATAGAAGCTGTTCAAGTCGGTTGCGGCTGCTTTTACGGCGTCGGAATAAGCGCCGTAGCGGCTGTCGAGGTCACCTTTCGAGTTGCATGCAGACAGCAAAAATGCACCGATAATCAATACTGCTGTCAAAATTACGGGGAGTGATTTACGCATTTTTCTCCTCCTTTTCGTCCTCGGCGGGAGTAGCTTCGTCGCTTAATGAATTGCTCGTTTCGTCGATTCGGGAAAAGTCTTTTTCGTCGTCCGAAGAAGTCTCCGCCTGAATTTCGCCTGAGGCGACGGCGCTTTCGGCTTCGGAGGACTGCTCCATAGCCTTCTTCAGTGCTTTTTCCTCCTTCAACACACTGTCGGTAATCTCACCGGAGGAGAGTATCGAGGCATTTTCGAAGCCCTCGGCAACGTTTTGCTTCTCGGCACGGAGTTTGAGCTCTTCGATGATGGCGCGGTGCTTTTTCTCACTTAGATCCCAGAAGAAATAGGGTATGGCGACTCCCAGACCGCCCACCGCCGCTACCACTGCCATGGCGCGGAAGATTGGATCCCTGATTACCGGGTCGAAGAGAACGTCGTAGTCGTCGATTATGCCCATCTGCTCCTGTACGACGGGAATGACGAAGTTGGTGCCGAGCGCAATAGCCTGACCAATCATACCGAGATTTCCGGAGATACCTTCGTACCTGTCGCCCGTCTTCCATTGCTGATAGTCGAGGGCATCGGCGTTCATCGCAGGCTGGGTGATTATCTGTACGGCGATGCCGAAAAGGTTAAGATAAATTACTATGTACAACAGCACCATACTTCCCGGGAAGATTATTAAAAGTATGGCGGAGACGGTGACAAGAAGGTTGGACGCTATCGCCGTGTTGCGCTTGCCGAAGAATCTGACGAGGAATGGGGCTACGAACATGCCGATTCCCGAAGCCGTCCCCATCACGAGCGACAAAGCCGACTGAATTTCGGCATTCTGAAGCATGTAAATATAAACCCATGTAAGGATATTCGTGAGCCCGGCGCGGGCAAACTGCATCCAGGTGGCGATATTTATAATCCAGAGGTACTTGTTCCGGATTATCTTTTTCATGCCGTCGAGGAATTTGACCTCGGCGTTATATGATTTCGGAATGATAATACGCTCTTTTGTCCCGAAGTAGCACAAAAGCGTTATCAATACGCCGAGCCCGGTGAACAGCGGGAAAATCAACCTGTAAAAGTCCTGGTCGAGCTGTCCGTTCGGGAAAGCCGTGCTTATAAGCGGGAAAATTGCGCCCGTGATGGTGGGAGCAAGCGAATAAACCAGCGAGGATATCGTTATTATGGTCGTTCTTTCGGTGGAATTCGGGCTGATTAAGTACGCAAGCATCGTGTACTGTCCGTAATAAAACTGATAGATGAAATTCATTATGACGAACAACACTCCGACGACCACAGCCATCGTCACTCCGTTCCATCCCGGATCCATGTAAGCAAGAGCGGACATCAGAACGGCGCACGGAAAGCTCATCCACAACAGCCACGGGCGCGCCTTTCCTTTGTGCCCGGGAGCGTGGTCGATGAGGTAGGCTTTCAGCGGCTGCAACACAAGTAAGACTATCGAACTTACCGTAGCGATAGTGGCAAGCGTCGTCGGCTTCATGCCGTAAATCGAGCCCAAGAGAAGGCAGCTCGCATTCATCTGTATGGCGGCGGAAATGGCTGCGATGAATTGCACGCCCATACCGCCCACGGAATACGCGACCACCTCTTTACTGGGGACGTAGTTCCCTTCCGCGGGAGTGTTCCAATGGGTGAAAAAGCCTTTGACGGCGGCGAAGATTTTCTTCATCCCGACTCCTGAATAAAATATGATTGTTTATATATTAACATAAAACAGATAAAATATCAACAACAAAGGAAAATGCCCGCATTCAGGAGCGGAGTAAAAGCAATTATTACGAATTTATCGCGGTTAATTTATTCCCCGGGAACTCATCGCGAAAAAAGTTTCCATACCAAAAAAATAAAAACAGGCTACCGAAAACCTAAAATGAGAATCCCTGAGTCTGTTTTATTTATTTGCCTTCGTCTTTTTTCCGGCGAGACGCGATTTCGGTTTGACGCGTTTTTTGCTTCGGGCGATGACGCGGTTATCCCTTATGATCCATGCAGAAGTGATGAATAAATTTATGAATGCAAAGACAACCACAAACGGGAAAAAAAGTAAAAACATAAAAGAATAAAGGAAGCGTAATTCGGCGGGAGTCAGAACATCTTTCAGCTTGGAATACTTGGGAAGATTTATAAGAAAGCGTGCCCCGTGGCGCCGTCTCAAGACATATTTGATGTCTCCGGAATGCCTCAGCATGATTTCCTTGGCGTTGGCAAGCCCCACTCCTGTACCGCCTCCCGCAGGACGCGACTTGTCGCCGGTATAATATCTTTCAAATATTAAAGGTACGTCCTCAGGTTTGACCCCGGGACCGGAATCGATAATATTTATAATTAAATTCGTAAAAGAAGGGGTAAAAGTAATGCGGATTTTACCGTTTTCAGGCGTATGTTCTATGGCGTTCGAAAGGACGTTTTCGAGTACCGATTCGAAGTCGGATTGATATATTGCGATCCGCACGTTAGGGATTCTCGAAACCAAAACCGAAATGTTCTTTTTAAAAGCGGGTTCGGTGAGTCTTCCGAGTACGGGCGGCAGGAATTCCCGAAGTCCGACAAGCCTGATACGGCTTTTTAATTGCTCTGCGGAAGCTTTGGCGTCATCAATGATTTTTAAAACAATTTTGTTCATTTCCGCACATTTTTCGCGGATAAGCACTAGGTAGTCGCGGTCGTCGATACCATCCTGAAGGCTTTCGGCATATCCGGAAATCAGCGCGATATAGGTTTTCAGGTCATGCGTTACGGCGGCTATTTGTCGCTCGGTGCGCTCGTCGGAAAGCGATAAAAGAGAATCTTTTTCTAAGATTTTAAGTCTCAAATCTTCTAGAGCGGAGTACGCCGCATGCAGTTCGTCGGTGCGGTCCGAGGAAATGCGTTCCGCAACACGGTCGCTTTGCAGCCTTTTAATTGTCTCGGTCAGGCGCCTGACGTCAGCGGAATTCATGCCTTCTTCCCCTTTGATTTTTGCTTTTTTAAACTACTTTTCAATATTTCGTCGGGGTCGCTTTTCAGAAGAAGTTTCTTCTCCCTTGAAATTTCCGATGAAGTAATCATAATTCTGAAAAGCGAGTATAGGATACCGAAAGGAAGGAAAATGTATCCTAAAATCATGAATAAGTGAAGACGACGTTCCCGTTCGGCTAAGGTCGTCATCTCTTTTTCAATGGAGTAGCGCGGGATTTTTACGACGAACAGCGCTCCCTTTTTCCGTTTCGGCGCATAGACAAAGCCGTGGTGCGCCGTGACGGTTTCTCTGACGGCTGCAAGCCCCACGCCGCTGCCGGACTTCAGGTCGGTGGTATAATAGCGGTCGAAGATTTTATCGAGATCTTCGGGCGGTATACCTTTACCGTTGTCGCGCACCGAAAACTTAAAATAGCGTTTGCCCGCCGACATGCGGACTCGGATTTTTCCGTGCTTCGGAGTAAACTTGGCGGCGTTGGAAAGAAGGTTCTGTACGACCGATTCGAAAGCCGTTTTATCGATATAGACGGTGGCGCGAGGACTTTTTGAGACTTTAAGCCTAATGTTCTTTTCCGTGACGGGCGCGGCGCTTTTCAAGATGGCTTCCGGGAAAAACTCCTTTACGGAGACCACTTCGAATTTTCCGCCGGTCACTTTCTTTTTCGCTTCGGAGATGATGTTCAACACGATGTCGTTCATCTCGAGGCATTTATCGGAGATGAGCTTTACGTAGTCGCGGTCGAACATGCCGTCCGAGAGACATTCGGCATAGCCTATAAGAACCTGGAGAGGAGATTTTAAGTCGTGAACGACGTCGGAAAGGGCGGAATAGTACTTTGCTTCCCGCATTCCGGCTTCTTCGGTGAATATAAGAAGTTTTCGCCTCAGTGCCTCTAAATGCGCAGAAACCGCTTTCAAGTCCTCCCGGCGGGTTTGATATACGGGCGAGGCGTAATCGCCCCGCTCCATCGCCTTTATCGAATCGACAAGCTTTCTCGTCTCCGAAGATTTTGCTAGCTTTGCCATTTATATCCCAAGCCCCAGACGGTGACGATGTTTCTGACGCCCTTTGCTTCCAGTTTGTCCCTGAGCCTCAAAACGGTGACGGCAACGGTGTTTTCGTCGATGTATTCGTCCTCGCCCCACACTCTGTCGATGAGCTGCTGTTTGGAAAAGATTCTGTCGGGATTTCCCGTAAGAGTATCCAGCATTTTGAATTCCTTAGCGGTAAGTTTAATAGGCTCGTCCATTACGCGCGCCTCGAACTTGTCGGGGTAGACGGTAAGTTCGTCAAGCCGCCTGACAAAGCTGTTCTCGGCGGTGTTGAGTTTGTAGTATCGCCTGAGCTGAGCGTTGACCCTCATCACCGCTTCTTTGAAGGAGAAGGGTTTGGTGATATAGTCGTCGGCGCCCAGGTCGAAAAGCCTTTCCTTATCTTCCTCCGTTTCCTTTGCGGAAGCGACGATAATAGGGATATTGGCAATACTTCTGACTTCGCGGCAGACGTCGTAACCGTCTTTCAACGGCATCATGATGTCTAAAACCATAAGATCGGGCTTGAGTTTTGCTGCCATGTCCACAGCCTGGACGCCGTCAAACGCCTGGTAGACGGTGTGCCCCGCCTTTATAAGATAGTTACGAAGCATGTCGTTTAAATCGGTGTTGTCTTCTGCTATCAGAATTTTTCTGGATTCAACTTCTTGCATTTTTTCCTCCGAACTAAATTATATCATATATAT
>CALVTP010000054.1 GCA_944362765.1 uncultured Clostridia bacterium
AAGACGATATCTCTTCCTTCTCTTCGGTATTATAAGATCTTGCTCCAAAACGGACAGTCGCTTCGCTCCTGTCCTGCCCGAAAGCGCCGTGAAATATGCCTCAATACGCGGCTATATAATTTTCTTCCCGCAATCAATCGCTCCTTATGAAAAAAGCCCGTACGGGGTACGAACTTTTTTATAAGGGTCTGTTCTCGCGAACAATTAAAGTACTCTCACTATTATCTTTGCGGGAAGGGCTACAACCGACCAAACCCTCACTATATAATAACGCCGTCTAGATGTAGACGAGCGTGTATCGAACGAGATACGGAGCGGATTGGGGCAAGCAAAGAAACAAAAGCTTTTTGAACAGACTAAAGTCGGGATTGCGTTAGTTTGCGGCGAAGCAGGCAATGATGCCTCGGGAGGCATCATTACCTGCGGTTTCGGGCAAAACTCCCGCCGATTAGTATCGACATACAATCAAGGGAGCCCCTGTGGGAAACTTGTTTCTTTCGCCCGAAAGCGTCGTGAAATATGCCCCAAAACGCGGGTAAATTAATTTTCTTCCCGCATCAATAGCTCCTTATGAAAAAAGTCCGCACGGGTGGCGAACTTTTCTATAAGGGTCTGTTTTCGCGAGTAATTAAAGTATTCTTACTTTATTCTTGCGGGAAGAAAATTAATATATACCATAGGCAAGCATAGACTCGGCAACGCGTTTGAAGCCTGCGATGTTGGCGCCGATAACGTAATTGCCGGGGCAGTCGTATTCTTTGGCTGCCTGGTCGCACATCTTAAAGATATTCTTCATTATGCCTTCGAGCTCCTTGTCGACCTCTTCGAATGTCCAATACATTCTTTGGGAAGACTGAGCCATTTCGAGAGCGCTGGTGGCGACGCCGCCTGCGTTTGCGGCTTTCGCGGGTCCGAACAGCACGCCGTTGTCCTGCAGATATTTGATGGCGTCGAGCGTCGTGGGCATATTCGCGCCTTCAGCCACGCACTTGCAACCGTTCTGAACGAGGATCTTTGCGGAATCCAGGTTGAGTTCGTTCTGAGTGGCGCAGGGGAGAGCGATATCACATTTGACCGTCCATATATCCTTGCAACCTTTCTTGTAGGTCGCGTTCGGATACACTTTGACGTATTCGGATATACGCTTTCTTTCGACTTCCTTCAGCTTTTTGATGAGGTCGAGGTCGATACCGCGTTCGTCGACGATGTAACCGTCGGAATCGGACATGGCGACGACTTTCGCGCCCAGCTGAGTGGCTTTTTCGTTGGCGTAGATAGCCACGTTACCGGATCCGGAGATCACGACGCGTTTGCCGTCGAAGGATTGGTTTTTGGTCTTCAGCATTTCGTTGGCGAAGTAGATAAGTCCGTAGCCGGTGGCTTCGGTTCTGACAAGGGAGCCGCCGTAGGGGACGCCTCTGCCGGTAAGGGCGCAGCCGTTGTTGTTGGCGAGTTTTTTATAGCAGCCGTAGAGGTAGCCGATTTCCCTTGCGCCGACGCCGATATCGCCTGCGGGGACGTCGGTGTCGGGACCGATGTGGCGGTACAGTTCCTGCATGAAAGCCTGGCAGAAGCGCATGACTTCGTTGTCGGATTTGCCTTTCGGGTCGAAATCGGAACCGCCCTTCGCGCCGCCTATGGGCATGCCGGTCAGCGAGTTTTTCAATATTTGTTCAAGCCCCAAAAATTTCATAATGGAGTTGTTGACGGACGGGTGGAATCTTAAACCGCCTTTGTAAGGTCCGATGGCGGAAGAGTATTGTACGCGGTAACCGGTGTTTACCTGTACTTTACCCGCGTCGTCTATCCAGGTAACGCGGAAGTTGATCTGTCTTTCGGGCTCGACGAACCTTTCAAGAATGCCCGCTTTCTCATATTCGGGGTGCCTGTCGAAAACCAGCGACAACGAATCGATTATTTCGGTAGCCGCCTGCAGAAACTCCTTTTGTGTGGGAAAACGCTTCTTTAGTTGATCGAGAACTGATTGAGCGTAAGTGTTCATATGGTTTTCTCCTTCAAAAAATATGCCAATATAATACACAAAAATTTTTCGCGCGCGCAAGCGATTGAAAGCAATTTCTTTTAAATTTTTAATATTTTTATCTATATTAATTTACGCGCACGCTCCCGCACGCGCATTTAGAATATTTTTAGAAAATGTTCACCTTAAATCCTTGTCTTTTAGGTAACCGATGTGATAATATTGAAATACTTACGGGCTGCCGCCCGAATAAAGATATGGTGGTTAGATGAAAAAGTCAACGAAACTGCTTCTGATTTTACTTGTTATGCTTCTGGCGTTCTCTTTGGTCATCATGGCGGCTTGCGATCCGCCTGCCGATGAAAACTCCGGAACCGAAGACGACGATACCGAAACCGTCACCGACTCTTCGGCTATCTCCAACGGTTCGTTCGCGTCGGCGACGGGGCCCACCGCCTCATATGTCAAAACCAATGTCACCGGTTGGACGATCTCTTCGGGCGGTTCCCTTTCTTCGAGTAACTCGGATGTCAACGCCGGCGTAGTCGACCTTTTCGGCGACTCGGGAAATCAGGACGCGATAAATTCCTTCAATGCAAGAAAGGGCGAGATCAACGCCGAAATAGATTTCCCCGGCGTAGACCCGAAAACTCCCAAAACGGGGGATAAATATTCCGACACCAACGCTTTGGTGATTTCGATAGACGGTGACGATTCGAATAAAGGTTCGATTTACTTTTCCGCTTCCGACGAAGCAACCGTAAAGGCGGGGAAGTATTATAAACTCACCATCAGCGTCTGGACTCATCTGTTGAACAACGACGGTCAACCTTTGAACGGCGCGGCGATCGTAATTCGCGGAGATACTTCCGTCGATTATTTTTCGATAGACACCCAAAAGAATTGGCAAACCTATGAAGTTTATATCGAAGGTTCCGATTTTGAGGATCGCGAAATTTCCATCCAGCTCTGGCTGGGACACGGCCCCGCGAATTTCGGCTCCACCTCTTCGTCGAACTCCAACTACAGCCCTTATTTTGAAAACGGCGTCAACCCTTACCTTGCAAAGGGAACGGTATTTTTCGATAACGTCAAATTGGACGAAGTAACGGCGGCGGAATTTACCGACGCTTTTAACGACGTAGTGAACGCGAAAGAAAATTCTTCCGATTACGCTGATGGCTATAATCAGCGTTATGACAGCCTTTCCGTCGAAAAATCGGACGGCGGCAGACTGACCGCGGTCAGCATGATCTACCCCGACCCGAACTTCACGGCTTACAGGGCGCACACTTCCTCAAGCTCCGCCTCCACCACCAAATTCTTCCATTCCGCAAAACTTGGCGAGCCCGAAAACTACACCTTCGTAGTAGGGAAAGAGGGTCTGAGCTCCTCCGAAAAGAACAAATTCCCCAGCTACAGCACTTCCGCGAACAACGATAACCCGAAAGGTATCTTCGATTTCAGTAAGTTCTACGAATTGCAGGTTGGCGAGAACGGCAACGCCGCCATCAAAGGCGATAAGGACGCCGTTGAGTATAAGATAGGCGATAAAACCTATTTCTACACCGATTTATATAATAAGCTGGATTCCGAATTCCACGCTCCGCCGATAGATGACTTTTACACCGTAGACTCCGCAACCGGCAAGCTGACACCGAATTTGCCGTCTGACGGAAACTCGAAAGACAGCACAGCTTTGTTGATTTACCACCCCGAAAACGCCATTTCCGGCGGCGGTTATCAATCCGACTACGAATATAAGTTCGAAAAGAACAAATATTACGTTATTTCCGTATGGGTATACATTTGGGTACCTGAGATAGACATACCCCAAATCCCGCGCTATACCGGGATGAGCGGAGTGACTTCTTCGGAATACGAGAAGAACTATGTCGAATGGATGGACAGGTTTGAAAGCGAAGATAATGATCCGGTATATGACGAAGACCACCCGGATTACAACGACGACGCCGATTATAGAGAATTTTATAAATTCATGACCTGGATAAACCAAGCAAACGGCGAAGACGAAACATATAATGCGGAAAACGATGTAGACAAGCGCGTGCCTAACGAAAACTCCGGGAAAGAAGATGAATCTGAATTCCGTGATTTCTATAATGATTATTATCTGACCGATTATCAAGAATACAAAAACGGTGAGCTTCAGGATTACAATGATTATATGGAGTTTGTCGTCGACGAAAGCGGCGAAAGCGAAAAGAAGCCCAAAGCTACCGTAAAGCTGACCGGCGCGGATATCGACGACAAATACAGTACTTCCGACGATATCGGCAGTTGGGAAGAGATCACGTTCTATGTTCAGGGCAACGCGTTGGCGGACAGGAACCTGCAATTGGAACTGTGGTACGGCGAAGGCGAATGGGGCGATGACACGTTGTATCCCGGCGGATGTTTCTTCGATAACCTGACCGTACAAGTTTATGACGATGTCGACAAAATCCCCGATGAGTTAAAGGATGAGGAGTGGCAGCAAATTTCCGTCATCGAAGCGGATTCATACTCGGCATTCGGATTACACGATAGAACCGAACCCGACGATTCGATACCCGTTTCCACCGAAAAGACGGTATCCGATGAAGATGAGGGCGGCTGGTATTATAAACCCGTGGACGACAGAAGCAAGGAAGAAAATTTTGACGTAAAATTTATTCCTTACGATATTGCCTCCGAAGACGGGTCGATAGGCGCGTTCAGCTTTACCAAAGCCGCTGAATCGGGCGATCCCGCCAATTACGAAACCGTAAAATTCGACGTCATTCAATATTCGCATACCGATTACACGGCTTCGACGTTGTATTTCATACCTTATACTCCGGCGGACGTTGAAGCCGGCACCGAGGCTACATGGGACTTGCACATCACTCCGAACAAATTCTACAGACTGTCGCTGTGGGCAAAGACCGCAAACTTTGCGGAAGGTTCTAAATTCAACGTCAGAGTATTCGACCGTGAAACCGACGAGATAATAAACTCCTCCGCGGCGGTTACCGGCATAGGTGAATTGAGCGATTGGACGGAGATATCGATACTCTTCCGTGCCAACGCCGTCACCGCCAACGACATTTATATCGTCATAGAATTCGGCGAAGGCGATTTCTTCGACGACGACGGGCATGCCGAAGGCACCATTTACCTTTCGGCTTTCACCTATCAGGAATTGAGCTATTCCGAATACAACGACGCTTCGACGGGCACTTATGTAAAGAAAGCTTCGCTCGCCTCCTCGGGTTCCTACGGTTCCGTTTCCAACGGCAACTTCGGAACGATTTCTACCGACAACTATTCCGAGGACGAGGATAGGGAGGAAGGCGAAAGCATTTTTGACGACGGCAACCTTACAGGCGTAGCCGACCCCGATTCCTGGGACGACTCCACGGCGCACACTCCGATAGCGGCGCCCACCGTTGCGACGGGCACGCATACTCATATAGCTTGGTCGGTTCCCGGCGAGCTGGAGGCTCTGTTAAGGCAGGGAGTTACGCAGGGAGTTACGCAGGGAGTTACTTTCTATATCTTCATGAACGACTATCCCGCAGGGGCAGGCGCTACAGAAGACGCTACAGAAGACGACGTGCCGGTAGGTAAATTGACGGTCAACTCCGACGATCTGCTCAAAAAAGCCATCGACGGCGACTTCGACTTTACTTACGGCGAAAAGGAAGACGAGACCTTATATAGCGGCGAATACTATGTTCGCATGGTTTATACCGACGGCGACAAATATTATGTTTCGGCGGCTTCTTCCGTCGTAAGCATTACGGGGAATCCTATCGGCGAAAATGATACGATCCCTAGATTAAAGGAAGAGGACGTTCCGCCAGCTTTGGGCGAAGACGCCGTCATAATGGGCGTTATCAATGAGAAGTATTATGATTTCTCTGAAGTCGGCCTAGGCAAAAATTACGACCTTTACGACAGCACAGAAAACAGCGGCTATCGTTCGACCTCCTCGAAAAACCTTTTGATGATCCACAGCAAGTATGAAACCTATGCGGGTTATCAAAGTTCGTCGGTAACTTTCAGCGCCAACTCTTATTACAGGATCAGCGTTTGGGTAAAGACGATAGAGGACGCCAAAGCTTCGGTGACGCTTGCGAACACCTCTAACGCCTACGAACTCAACACCGAATATCCGGGCTACGACTCCGCGAACAACGGAAGATACGAAGGATATGTCAATATCAATACCGGTGGCAAATGGATGAGACTTGATTTCTATGTCTCTACCGGCATGAACTCCGCCAGGGCGGAAATCGAGCTTTCTCTCGGCAACAAGTACGCGAATAATACTTTGGAATTGGCTGCCGGCGGCACGGTAACGGTAGGCGATAAGGAAGAAAGCTATGACGCAGTCAAGGTTTCTTACGGACTTTCTTCCGGTACCGTATTCTTCGACGACGTCTATATGACCTCGATCGAAGAGGACGTTTACAACAGCCTGGTTTACGGATTCGGAAACCCGGACGAAAC
>CALVTP010000055.1 GCA_944362765.1 uncultured Clostridia bacterium
ATGCTGATCATCAGGGGAGTAAACGTATTCCCGTCCCAGATCGAATCGGTCTTGATAAAGGATCAACGCGTCAGCCCTCACTACCACATCACCATAGACCGCATCAACAACCTTGACGTCATGAGTATCGAGGTCGAACTCCAAAGGAACGTCGCCTTCGACGAGATCCAGGAGATCGAGGCTATGCAGAAGAAACTGACCGCCGACATAGCTTCGGCAATAGGCGTATCCGCCAAAGTAAAACTAGTTCACAGCGGCACCGTGCCGAGAAGCGAAGGCAAAGCCGTCTTCGTCACCGACAACAGGAAAATTTAAGGAGGTCAACATGTTAGTCAATCAAATCGCCGTATTTTTGGAGAACAGAAAGGGGAGGATCTGCGAATTTTCCCGCGTCCTGAAGGAAGCCGGTGTCAATATTCAGACCATGTCCATAGCCGACACTATGGAATACGGCATCCTCCGCGCCATTACCGACGACAACAAAAAAGCTATCGAAGTGTTGAAAGCCAACGGCTTCAACGTCGCCTCCACCGACCTTGTAGGTTTTAAAGTCGACGACAAACCCGGCGAAATGTATAAGGTTTTACAAATCTTGGACGAACATAAGATAAATATCGCTTATCTGTATTCCTTCGCAAGGGCGGGCGCCGCGAAGTCGGTCATCCTTCTGAAAGTGGACGATAACGACGCCACAATGAAGATATTGAAGGAAAGCGGCATAAATTTAATAGACGACAACGTGCTTTAAAGCTTTATCCGCCCCCTTTCATGCGGGCGGATAATTTTTTCGGCTTCGTTATGGCAAATCAGCTCCCCGACGCATATCCTTAATATATAAGGAGCGCGGGTGGAAGCGGTAATCGACGTCGATAAAATCAGGGAAAACGCCGCGAAAGTGCGAAGCATGGCGGCGGGGAAAGAGCTGACGCTTATGTTGAAAGCCGACGCCTACAACCACGGTGCCGACGTCGTCGCAGCGGCAACTCAGGAATTTGCGGACGCCTTCGGAGTGGCTGTTCCGGAGGAGGCGCGCCGCCTGAAAGCCGTCCACGGCTTTACGCACGGGATAACCGTCTACTCTCCCTTGCCCCGGGAAATTCCCGCCGTTGTTGCGGAAGGCTTTGTACCGGTGATCTATTCGGCGGAGTGCCTGGAGGCTTTGCGCTATTCCGGCGGAGCCGAAGTCGATATAAAATTCGATACCGGCATGGGACGCCTCGGCTTCAAAGGCGAAGAGGGGGTAAGAGAGGCGGCTTTTGCCGCCCGGCGCTCCCGCCTCAAAATCGGAAAGCTTCTTACACATCTTCCTTCGGCGGCGAGCGCGTCGGAGTGCGTGGCGCTCTTCAATGATTATAAAAGAGTATTCGAAGAAGCCTTCGGCGAAAGTTTTCCCGCCGAGTACTCGGCTTCCGACGCTCTTATCGAGGGGCTTTCGGGTGACGGGTACAGGATAGGTCGGCTGCTGTACGAGGGCGCAATGAAAATATATTCCGAGGTGCTTGCCGTCTCCTTTTTGAAGAAGGGGGAGCACGCGGGCTACGACGGCGTCTATACCGCCCCCGATGATATCGCGGTCGCCGTGCTGCAAGGCGGGTACTATGACGGGGTGCGCCGTGATTTCCGTGGCGGAAAAGTTATGTTCAACAATCGGATGATGACGATTGCCGCCGTATGTATGGACGTCACCATCGTCGCGGGCGCGCCCGCAGAGCTCAGACAGGGTGACAAAGTGTGCCTATTCGACGGCGGCATCGATGCGGGCGACGCCAACATCTACGAACAATGGACTTCCTTCAAAGGAAGAACGGAAAGGAAATACTTATTGCATGGAAAAATTCTTACAGAGGAAAATTGTCTCGGAGCGCTTCGCCCGTGCTTTCGACAGGGAAGAGGCATCGCGTAAGATATTCGAGTTTTCGGTTTCCGAAAAAGCATTTACGGAAGCCCAAAACGTCTATATTTTCCTTTCAACAGAAAAAGAACCCGATACCGGTTTGATAATTGAACATGCATTAAAAAGAGGAAAAAAGATATATTGTCCGAAAATTGACGGGACAAAAATGAGCTTTCATCCTTTTATCCCCGGAGAATATTCCGTCGGAGCCTACGGGATCCGTGAGCCGAATAGTAACGCCGCAGCGCCCCCTCCGGACGTCATATTTGTTCCGCTCGTCGCTTTTGACGGGAACATGAACAGATTAGGTCACGGCAAGGGGTACTACGACAGGTTTTTAGAGGGGAGCAACGCCGTTAAAATCGGCTTGGCGTTTTCATTCCAGGAACTGAACGAAGTCGAGGTCGGTTCTCACGACGTACCTCTCGACCTCATCATCACCGAAACGGGCGCACGCCGCGGAAACGATAAAATGTAATAGATATGAGAATTATCGCAGGAAAGTACAAAGGAACAACGCTTTTTTCACCGAAGGATCGCTCGGTCAGACCGACGACGGACAGGGCGAAAGAAAATTTATTCAACCTCATTTCCTCCGATGTGGAGGGAGCCGCCGTACTCGATCTCTTCGCCGGTTCGGGGGCACTCGGCATAGAGGCGCTTTCGAGAGGAGCAAGTTCGGCAATCTTTGCCGATTCTTCGGGAGAATCGCTTAAAATATGCACAAAAAACCTCGAAAAAATCGGTGAAAAATCCGAATGCGTCAAAGGTGATTTTATTGACGTCATCACGCGCCTTTCCGGACGCGGAAAGAAGTTTGACCTGATTTTCATGGATCCGCCGTACAAATTTAATTATCCCGAGGAGGCTTTAAAAGAGATTAAAAAGACCGGAATATTAAAAAAAGGCGGCAAAATTGTCATAGAGCGCTCCCGCGAAGGCAAGCCAACGCCCACCCCGGACGGCTACCGCATCGTCGACTCACGTGAGTACGGCGCCGCCGTCATCGAAATTGTTTCCGAGTGCACGGCATGCGCCGTGACGGGCACCTTCGACCCGTTTACATTGGGGCATGAATTCCTTGTGGAGCGTGCAGCGGGGCTGTTTGACGTCGTATATCTGCTTTTCCTGGTAAACCCCGACAAAAAGCCGATGATTCCCCTTGAAAAGCGGATGAAACTTGCCAAAATTGCTCTCCGAAAGCTGCCATTCAAGGTTGTCGTCGACTCCTACGAGGGATTGGCTATTGACTATTGCAACCAAAATAATATAAAATATATAGTAAGGGGCGTGAGAGACGAGAAGGACTTCGCCTACGAGTCGGAAATGGCGGAATGGAACTACCTTCACGGCGGAGTGAAGACGCTGTTTGTCACGGCAAAAGACGCCGCTATCTCCTCTACCGAGGTCAGGAAACGGTTGGAACAGCATTCCGACATAGCGGGCTTGGTCGACGAAGAGGTGGAAAAACTGTTGTAAGTTCAGAGCGGTATAAGGAGTTAAAATCTCCTGAAATGGTCGGAATCCGCCATATGCACCCGAACCGCACCGAGCGCTACGGAACTAAAAAATAACAAAAATACATAACTAAAACAATAAAAAACGCATAAAAGCTGGAAAAAAAATACCGGAGAAAACCAATGGATGAGATCGAAGAATTGCTGCAGCAGATAGAAAGGGAGCTCGCTAACGGCAAACGTCCCATTTTCGGGGGCGGAGTCACGGTAGACGACGAGGCTATCTACGCCGCGATAGACGGCATCCGCGCCGCCGTCCCGGGCGCCGTACGCGAAGCAAAAATTATTTTGCGTGACTCCGAAAAGCGTATGGAGGCGGAGTCCAACAGGGCACGCGACATCATTCAAAAGGCAGAACAACGCGCCGAAGAGATCCTGAATGAGCACGTCATCGTGCAAAAGGCCCGCGAGGAAGCGGAGATGATAAGGCGGCAAGCCGACGCGTACGTCGCGAAGTCGCGAATGGACGCGAGGAATGAGTTGGTGAATCTGCTGGAAACAACCGACGACGCATTGGCAAAAAGCCTGAAGTTAGTGCGCCAAACTCTTAATAGTTTAAAATAATTTTTTTCCCGCAAGAGTAAAGTAAGAGTACTTATATTGCTCGCGATAATTAAACCTTATGGAAAAGCTTGTACGCCCGTACGAGCTTTTTTCATAAGGAGAGATTGATGCGGGAATAAAATTATTTTAAATAACCCGCGTCAAAGGACAGGAGCGACAGCGACTGTCAGTCTTGAAGCAGAAGCCTCCATAATACCGAAGAGAAGGAAGAGATATCGTTCTAGAAAGCAAGATTTTGCGGCGGAGTGCGGGAACACGGGCACGGCATACGACGTATGCCGTGGCAAGCGTTACAAAACTCCACCACAAAAGATACTTTCCAGAGCGATAGAAATTTCTTTGAAGCGGTATTATTGTGATATGGTCGGGTGCTATAAGCAAATATTAATTATACTTTGATGAAGAAGTACAGCCGGCGATAATCGATGAAGCATTTATACCAATCACCTATATCCGCGAAGCGGCTGCCATGTAAGGTGATGACGATACGAGCGCACACAAGCAAACGCTTGCTTATTTTGTTAACTTCTTATCCCGCGAAGCGGTGACCTTGTGGGCGGTTGGGTGGGTATAGTCTAAACGGAGCGAAGCGACAACCTTGTGACATAAGGCAGCTATGATTACTACGACTCTGCCATATTACACAAACAACACCGTAAAACCGCCACGATTCCCACGACTCCGCCACGATTTGGAGCGACACGGGCTGCGCACTTTTGCGACAGCAAAAGTGCGCAGCCCGAGTGTTTACCCGACAGGGCAAACACCCTTCGAGCAGACGAACCGCGGAGTCTATCGAGTATCCGTATCCATCCCCTTTTATTATAGCATAAAGAGGAGGGAAATGCAATAGTTTTTGGTAAATTTATTGGATTTATTTTTAGGATTTATATTTATTTTCTTGCTGAAAATTTGTGTTTAGAAAGCTTGTTTATGGGGTTTATTGGTGTAAGAGTTTATTGGGTGCAGCCTACACAATCGCTACACCTTTACTGTCTTAATATTTGCTCATAGTACCTGGCTTTAATCGCAATAATACCGCTTCGAAGAAATTTCTATCGCCTTAGAAAGTATCTTTTGTGGCGAAGTATAGAAATATCGTTCGCGGCATACGTCGTATGCCGCTCTCTCATTTCGTCACTCCGCCGCAAAATCTATCTTTCTAAGACGATATCTCTTCCTTCTCTTCGGTATTATAAGAGTTGGCTCCAAAACGGACAGTCGCTTCGCTCCTGTCCTGCTACACGGGTAAATGAATTTTCTTTGCCCACATAATTTTATTCCTTATGAAAAAAGTCCGTACGGGGTACGAACTTTTCCATAAAACACTGTATTAGCGAACTATATCGATTGCCCCACTCTAATATGGGCAAAGAAAATTAATATAGACCCTCACTATAAAATAACGCCGTCGAGATGTAGACAGACGTGTAAAGTATGAGATACGTAGCGGATTGGGGCGAAAAAAGAGATGTAGTTGGTTTAAATGCGCATAACGGTGAAGCCTGCTTTACCGTTTATCATAGCAAATTTAATATACTCATAGTACCCGGCTATATTTCAACAATACCGCTACGAAGAAATTTCTATCGCCCCAGAAAGTATCTTTTGTGGCGGAGTATAGAAATATCGTTCGCGGCATACGTCGTATTCCGCTCTCTCATTTCGTCACTCCGCCGCAAAATCTATCTTTCTAAGACGATATCTCTTCCTTCTCTTCGGTATTATAAGAGTTGGCTCCAAAACGGACAGTCGCTTCGCTCCTGTCCTGCTACACGGGTATAATTTTCTTCCCGCATCAATTTTTTCCTTGTAATAAATGTTTCTACATGTATTAAACCTTTTCAACTAAAATCTGTTTCCTTGAGTAATTAAAGTTTCCTTCTTTTACCTTTGCGGAAAGAAAATTAAATGCCTCACTATAAAATACAGCCGTCGAGATGTAGACAGACGTGTAAAGCATGAGATACGCAGCATATTGGGGCAAGCAAAGAAACAAAGGCTGTTTGAACAGACTGAAGTCGGAATTGCGTTAGTTTGCGGCGAAGCAGGCAATGATGCCTCGGGAGGCATCATTGCCTGCGGTTTCGGGCGAAACTCCCGCCGATTAGTATCGACATACAATCAAGGGAGCCCCTGTGGGAAACTTGTTTCTTTTGCCCGAAAGCGCCGTAAAATATGCCCCAAGCTGCGGATAAATGAATTTTCTTTGCCTTCGATTTATTCCTTATGAAAAAAGTCCGTACGGGGTACGAACTTTTCCATAAAGCATTGTATTAGCGAACTATATCGATTGCCACATATAAAATACAGGCAAAGAAAATTCATACATGTGCGCCCACTCCGACATATCTTACCGGATCGGCACGGCGGCAGGTGGCTCCTTCAAAGTTTCCTCGTGGCACATCCCGGAATCGCTTAGTGCTGCTGCGGTCAGGCTCTGACACGGTTCACGACACGAAATTGCACAAGACCTTGCTATCAACGCTCCTTAC
>CALVTP010000056.1 GCA_944362765.1 uncultured Clostridia bacterium
CGCCGGAAACTATGAGAGTCGCAGCAGATTGCCGTAGAATTTGATGTGATTACGGGCGAAACGCGAGGGAAGTGTACGAAGGTACTCGACCGAGCGTATTTAAGTATTAGGTTTTCGCCCGTAAGCGCGCAAATAATGCGGCAAGGTGCGGTTTATATTTTAGTGCCCGACAATCTTTTATCCTTATAAAAACGTTCTTGCGTGTGCAAACGTATTTCTAACTTAAATCGTTATTCGTTAAATAACAAACTTTCAACTTCATCTTCGGGCACTAAAATATTAATAATTTTTTATAATTCGTTGACTTTCAAAATCGGTTGGGGTATACTTTAGCTATGAAAAAGCAAAATCTCTTCGCTTACGCCTATTACTTTTACTTTAGCTACGAAGTGGCTTAGTTTTGCGTGGAGGTTTAAAACAGTTTGCATATCGGAAAACCGCCTCGCAAGAAGCGGTTTTTTTAAAACAAAATAAATCATTCAAGAGGACATTATGATAGTAACCGTAAAACAGGGAAGCAATCCGCAGCAAGTCAAACGACTCACAGACTGGATAAAGTCGCTGGGACTGGACGTCCATTTGTCGGAAGGGGAGAAGTCGACGGTCATCGGGCTGGTCGGGGACACCTCGAAGGTGGATATCGACCTCATCCGCTCCCTCGATATCGTCGAGGCGGTGACCAGAATCCAGGAACCTTATAAAAACGCCAACAGGAAGTTTCATCCCGAGGACAGTATCGTAGACGTCAGCGGCGTCAAGTTCGGCGGCAAGCACTTCCAGATGATAGCGGGACCCTGTTCGGTGGAAAGCGAAAAGCAGGTCATCGGCATCGCCGAAGCCGTCAAGGCTTCGGGAGCCACGATGCTTCGCGGCGGCGCTTTCAAACCGCGCACTTCGCCGTACGCCTTCCAGGGGCTGGGGCTGAAAGGGCTGGAGATCCTTAAAAAAGCGCGCGAAGCTACCGGACTTCCCATCGTTACCGAATTGATGTCCGAGCGTTTCATCGACGCCTTCGCAGAGGTGGACATGGTGCAGATAGGGGCGAGAAACATGCAAAATTTCGACCTGTTGAAGGCGGTGGGGAGACTGGGAAGACCGGTGCTTCTGAAACGCGGACTCGCCAACACCATAGAAGAGTGGCTGATGAGTGCCGAGTACATCATGAGCGAAGGCAACATGAACGTCGTCCTGTGTGAAAGAGGCATAAGGACGTTTGAACCGTACACCAGAAACACTCTTGACCTTTCGGCTATTCCGATTCTGAAGGAAAAGACTCATCTTCCCGTCATCGTCGATCCGAGTCACGCTTCTGGGCTTTCCCGATTGGTAAAGCCGATGTCCTTGGCTTCCGTCGGCGCAGGCGCAGACGGGCTTATCATAGAGGTGCATAACGACCCGCCGCACGCTCTTTGCGACGGCGCGCAGTCCCTCCGTCCGGAGCAATTCGACGACGTTGTCCGCGCAATAGACGTCATGCTGCCGCTGGTCAACAAGGAGAGAGGATAAATGAAGATAGGTATCGTCGGGCTGGGTCTCATCGGCGGCTCACTCGCAAGACAATTCAAGCGGAATACTCGGCATACCGTGCTCGGCTACGACATTTCCGACGACGCCTTGAGGAAAGCCGAGCTCCTTTCGGCAACCGACGGCACTTTCACGCCTGAAACGCCGGGGGATTTGGACGTCGTGTTTGTGGCGTTGACGCCTGCCGCAGCAACGGAAACGATGGATAAACTTGCCCCGAAGCTTAAAAGCGGGGCGATAATCGCGGACGTAGCAGGCGTAAAACGCCCGATAATTTCACACATGAAGGAGCTCGGGGAAAGATATCCCGAACTTTCTTTTGTCGGCGTGCACCCGATGGCGGGAAGGGAGTACAGCGGCATTTCGCACTCGCAAGCTACCCTTTTCGAGCACGCCTTTATAATAATTACCCCCGTCATGACCGATATCGCGGCGGCGGAAAAAATCAAAGCGCTGTTTACGGAGGCAGTGTGTCGCGGCATCACGATGGCGACCGCCGAGGAACACGACAAGATAATCGCCTACACCTCTCAGCTTGCCCATGTGGTCAGCTCGGCTTATATCCAGAATCCATCGGCGCGGGACTATTTGGGGTTTTCGGCGGGGAGCTTCCGCGACATGACGCGGGTGGCGAAATTGAATCCCGATATGTGGACGGAGCTGCTTATGCTGAACAAGGACAATCTCACCCCCTGTATCGGAGACATCATCGATAAGCTGACCGCCTTCAAAGAGGCGCTGGAAGGCGGGGACAAGGAAAAACTTCATGCAATGCTCGAAAACGGAAACGCCCTGAAAGAGGAGGCGGAGCGCCGCGGAAGGGAGTATAAAAATGAGTAACTGCACCGTGTTTCCGAGAAGAATTTCCGGCGTGCTTACCCCGCCCGCGTCAAAGTCGCATGTTCATCGGCTAATGATCGTTTCTGCGCTTTCGGGTCACCCGCTGACGATTTTCGGTAACCTGAAAGGCGATGATATCGAAGCCACAGCAAGATGCCTCCAAGGCATAGGCGTCGGGGTGGAAAGAGGGGAAGGATATATAAGGATAAGCCCCGGGACTTTCCGGGACGGCGTCATGGACGCCGGGGAGTCGGGAAGTACGTTGAGGATGCTTCTTCCCGTCGTTCCCGTCTTCGGAGTGAGGGCGGAGTTTCGTGGTTCGGGAAGACTTCCGTTCAGACCGATAGGCGATATAATTTCGTTGATGAGGGCGTCGGGAGCCGAGGTGGACGGAGAGGTATTGCCTTTAAAAGCGGGCGGAAGTTACTCTACGAACGCCTTCAAAATAATAGAACCCGCAAGCAGTCAGCACATAAGCGGGCTGTTGATGGCGCTTGCCGGGCTCGGAGGCGGAAGGATAGACATTTTCGGCAACCTGCCGTCAAGGGGTTACGTAGACATGACGATAGAGGTGCTCCGCGAGTACGGCGTCGAAATAGTCTCAGACAGCTACGGCTTTACCGTCAAATCGGGGTTTAAGAAATTCCCGGAAAGCATTGCCGCGGAAGGGGACTGGTCGGGAGCGGCGGCAATTGCCGCGGCTGCCGCGGTAGCGGGCAAGGTGACGATAGAAGGCTTGAAGTATCCTTCTTCGCAGCCCGATTCTGCCGTTCTGAGGCTGATGTCGGCTGCTGGAGCCAAAGTGCAGGTATTTAAAAACGGCGAACTTTGCAGCGTGGAAGTGTCGAAAGGGCGGCTGAAAGCCATAGACTTCGACGCCGACGCTTCTCCCGACATCGTGCCGGTACTTGCGGCGGCGCTGGCTTATGCCGACGGAGAATCGTCGATTTCGGGAGTGGAAAGACTTAAAATAAAGGAATCCGACCGCATTTCTAGCGTGGTAGACGCGCTGAATGCCGTCGGTATAAGGGCGCGCTATGACGGCGCCTGTATCGGTATCGAAGGGGGCGTCCCGAAGGGCGGAGTCGTCGACTCGGCGGGCGACCACAGAATAGCGATGCTCGGAGCGATTCTGGCGCTGGCGGCGGAAGCGCCGATAAAAATTCTCGGCGCGGAGTGCGTCGGAAAGTCCTATGAAGGGTTCTTCAAAGCGATCGAAGAGCTGGGAGGTAAGACGGAATGGCAAAAATAACGACGTCTCTGTTCGGCGGTTCCCACCTTGGCGCCGTGGGGGTCAGAATAACCGGGCTTCCGAAGGGGCTCGAGGTTGATTTCAAAGCCATCGACAGGCTGCTGGAGAGGCGGCGCGCCCGTAAGGCGGCGTGGTCGACTCCGCGGCTTGAAGGGGACGAATACGCCTTCCTTTCGGGGGTGGAGAACGGCTTTACGACGGGAGAGGAGATCGTCGCCGAAATCCGGAACTTAAACACGAGAAGCGCCGACTATCCCCGCTTCGTTCCGCGCCCTTCGCACGCCGACTACGCCGCTTTTATAAAAGACGGAAAGATAGAACCGGGCGGCGGCAGGTTTTCGGGGCGGTTGACTGCGCCGCTTTGCGTTGCGGGCGGATTGGCGGAAGGTATCCTCAAAAAAAGGGGTATCGAGGTGCTGTCGTACGTTAAGGAAATAAACGGGATCAAAGGGAAAGGCTACCCCGAGGTCACCCGCGACGAAATAGTAAACGCCGAAAACACTCCTCCCTATGCGGTGACGAACGGTGATGAGATGCTGAAAGCCATGGAAGAGGCGCGACGCCTCGGCGATTCGGTGGGCGGCAGCGTGGAGTCAGTGATAACGGGGCTTCCCGCCGGCGTCGGCGACTTCTATACCGCGGGGCTCGAGAGCGCCATTGCGTACGAGGTTTTCGGAGTCCCTGCCGTCAAGGCTGTCGAGTTCGGACTGGGCAGCGGATTTTCGAAGGGCTACGGCTCCGAATTAAATGACCCGTTCCGCTTCGAAGGGGGCAAGGTCGTCACCCTGACGAACAATTCCGGCGGGATCAACGGCGGAATTTCGAACGGTATGCCGATAACTTTTCGCGCCACCCTTCGTCCCACGCCTTCGATAGCCAAGCCCGAACTCAGCGTCGACCTTTCAAGCGGCGAAAACGTCATTCTGGAGCTGAAAGGGCGTCACGACGCCTGTATCGTTCCGAGGGCGGCTGCTGCGGTGGAAGCGGCGGCGGCGATAGCGATATTGAAACTGATCATGGAGGAGCTATGACGGAGCTGGACAGATTGAGAGGAGAACTCGATTCTATCGACGACCAAATTGCGGCGTTGTTTGCCCGACGCATGGAGATCGGGCTGCAGGTCGGACTTTATAAAAAGAACTCCGACTTTCCCGTAAACGACCCGGGGCGGGAGGACGCCGTCATAAAACGGATAAAAGGGGCGATGCCGCCATTGTCCGCGGGCTTTGCCGAAGCGTTGATGAAGACGATGTTCGACGCCTCGAAAGAGCTCCAACGGCGCATAAAAGGGGATTATTTTGTCATCGGAAAGCGCCTTCCGCACTCATGGAGCCCCGAAATATACCTCCCGCTGGGGCTAGATTACCGCATAAAGGAGCTCCCTGACGAAGAGAGCGTGAAAAGTTTCGTAAACGGCAAAAATTTTACCGGAATAAACGTCACCATTCCCTATAAACAGACCGTCATTCCTCTTCTCGACGACATCTCCGACGAGGCGGAAGCCGTGGGCGCCGTCAATACCGTCGTCAACCGCGGCGGAAAACTTTACGGCTACAATACCGACGTCGGCGGCATGACGGAGGCAATCCTGTCGATGGGAGTTAAAATCGAAGGCGTGACGGCGGCTGTCTTCGGCGGGAACGGCGGCACGGCGCATACCGCAAGGTACGTTCTGAAAAAGCTGGGCGCGGGGGAGATAATAACCGTCTCCAGAAAGGGCGAGGTCAACTACGAAAATATCTACGACTATCCCGTCGAATTCATCGTAAACGCAACTCCGTGCGGCATGTACCCCGAGATAAATTCCTGCCCCGCAGAGCCCGGGAAATTTAAAAATTTAAAGGGTGTTTTCGACGCCGTCTATAATCCTTTAAAAACTTCCCTTGTCGAAAAAACGCTTGCCCTGGGCGTCCCCGCATTGAACGGGCTGACGATGTTGGTGGAGCAAGGAAGATTGGCTTATGAACTGTTTACGGGTTCCAAACTTGACAAAACGGTTACCCGAAAGCTGGTTAACTCCATTGAGCTGGCAAAAGCCAACGTCGTAATCGAAGGTATGCCGGGTTCGGGAAAAAGCAGCGTAGGAAAAGAGACCGCAAGGCTTTTAGGTAAAAACTTTATCGATACCGACGAGGAGATAGAACGAGCTTACGGCAAATCCGTTCCCGAAATTTTTGCTAAAGAAGGGGAGGCGTTTTTCAGAAAACTCGAATGCGAAATCGTATTGAAGGCGGCTTCGTCGAACGGCGTCGTAATCGCTACGGGCGGGGGCGCCGTACTGAACTCCGATAATCGCGAAGCGTTGAAGCATAACGGTGTCATCGTCTATTTGAAGCGCGGACTTGACGAACTCGAATCCGCCGGGCGTCCGCTGAGCCTCAGCCGCGGAGTAGACAAACTCTATGCCGAGAGATCGCCGATTTACGAGGAATTTGCGGATTTTTCCGTCGAAAACGACGGAATCGAGAGGGCGGCAAAGAAAATCGCCGAAGAATTTTTAAAATTCCCGCTTAAAAATTAATGAAAGCCGCCCGAAGCAGGGCGGCTGAATTTTTTTGTGAAACGAAAACCCCGCGATAGTCGCGGGGTTCAAAAAAGGCTAAGCCGATGAGGCAGACAAAAAAACTCCGATCGTGTACAATAGAAGAAGACCTGCCAGTCGCCAAATACACAATCGGAGGATATCATAATGCAAGGGCAAGATAACATCGTAAACAGTTTAGCACATACAAAATGGAATTGCAAATATCACATAGTGTTCGCTCCTAAATACA
>CALVTP010000057.1 GCA_944362765.1 uncultured Clostridia bacterium
CGTTCATTTCCGCTCCGTTCGTTTATTTCATTATATGCTTTTAAACGCTATTATGCTGTATCGGTTATCGCCTGAAGTGCAATGAAAAGTTAATGAAAAGTCATTACTGCTTTCTGTTTATAGCGCCGCTACGTCTTTCGTTTTATCTGATTTTTTAGTCTTTCGAAAGGGGTGTTGCGGTTTTTAAACGCTTAAATTTTGTGTAGGTTTACAATACATTTATGACACAGTGGAGAGGAAGGAGACAGAAGGAAAAACAGACGGAAACCAAACAGAAACCTCCCCCTAGGGGGAGGCGCGGGGTTAAAAAGGGTAGTGAGTTTTGCTCATTTATTGTATATTAATTGTGCAAACCAAAAAGGAGCGCAACTCATTATGATTAGTATGACACAAGACCTGAAATTTAAGCAAGCGGTAGTAGAATATTCTTTCAAACATACAAAAGACTCTTTTAAATATAAATTTAGCTATTGACTTTTTTTGACGTTTAGGTTAATATAATATTTGCAAAAGGAGCGAGGGGCGTATGACTTGGCTGGAACCTAATTTCAGAAATTCCGATAAAGACCTTCTGGAGCGCGGCAAGGGAGTTTACCGTCCTTTGAAGTATGCGGCTAAGTACTTCTTTTCGTCGAGGTACGTTTCGATGCCTCGGTACGGTATGCGCGTTCCCGACCGCGACGGTTATCCTCTCATCGACATTTACGCCTACAAAAAGCCCAACAGCCCGCTTACAGAAGCGTTTTCCGACACCAGGATTCCTGCCGATTATGTGCCGGGCGTCAACATTGCGGGATACGAGATACGCGAACGCTATTACAAGAGAAAGCGTCTGGCGGGCTTTTGGCTGACGTTGCCGTCGGTGCTGGTCATGCTGGTAGCCGTGGTGGCGGCAATAATGATGATGATGTAGCGAAACAAGCTGTACTGCTTTTGATTTTATATAAGATAGTGGAGGAACGGAAATGGAACTTTGGATGATTATAGTGATAGCGGCAGCTGCCGTCGTGGTGCTGGCAATCGTCATAGCGATTTTGGCTGCGGTGCTGAAAAAGTACACAATTTCATTTAAAACGGGCGTAGTCAGATATACCACCGAAGTCCCTGTCATAAAAGAGCGCGCGGGGAAAGAGATCGAACTACCCGTACTGACCTCCAAAAACTACGAATTCATGGGCTGGTACGCCGACGCCGCCTGCACCCGTCCCGTCATCTTCGAAAAGATGCCGAAAGCCGATCTCGTGCTGTACGCCGGCTGGCGCAAAAAACAGGCGCCCAAGCAAAAGACAGAAGTCACCTCCGAGCCCGAGCTCGACCTCGGCGGAGCGATAGCGCACAATCTTTCTTTCAGAATAGCGCTGGATTGGTAGCCCGACCGAGGTGTTTCGGTTTCCCGAACGCACGGTTTAAAAGGATGATAGAAACTAAGAAAATGAGTCCGAAATATGCGGGCTCATTTGTTTAAGCTTTCACATGTCTTCAAAAAAATGACGGAAATTCGGGAAAATCCGCAGCTCGGCGCACCGAGGCTTCTTTAAAATTTTAGAATTGACAAAATATGATTAAAGTACTATAATAGTATCCGTGAAATATTCGGTAGCGAACGACCGCATATATACACGCGAAAATTAAAAACTAAACAGGAGGTTAAAATGTTAAGCAGTCAATTACTCGTTTCCGCAGCTTCATTGGGTGCGGGCGGTATTGTCGGCATAGCCGTCGCGGCTTTGGTTCTGGGCGGAGCGGCAGGTTTCTTCGGATACCGGCTGTGGCTCAAAAAGAAGCAAAGCGATGCCGAAACGGAATACGCCCGTGTGTTGGAAGAGGCGAGGCTGGAAGCCAAGAATCTTCGCAAAGACGCCCTTTTGGAAGCCAAAGAGGAACAGCATAGACTGCGCAACGAGTTGGACAAAGAGACCAAGGACAGACGTGCCGAATTGCAGCGGCAGGAAGCTCGCCTCAACCAGAAGGAGGACATGCTCGGCAAGAAAGAGGACGTTCTCGACAGGAAAATAGAGAACGCAGACAGGGCGAGAAAGGAGCTTGAAAACCGCGAGCAGAAGATAAAAGAGGTCGAAGAGGAGCTCAAAAATCACTCCGAAAAGATGATGCAGGAGCTTGAAAAGGTTGCCGGCATGAGTCGTGAAGACGCAAAAGCGGAGCTCATCGGCGCGATGACCGAAGAAGCTAAACGCGACGCCGTTTCCATCATCAAGGAGATAGAGCGCGAAGCCAAAGAAGAGGGCGAGCGCAAGGCGCAGAACATCGTGGCGCTGGCTATACAGCGCTGCGCCGTCGACCAGGCGTCGGAAGCCACCGTTTCGACGGTGGAGCTCCCCGGGGATGACATGAAAGGCAGGATCATCGGCAGAGTCGGCAGGAACATCAAGGCTCTGGAATCGGCTACCGGCGTCGACATCATCATCGACGACACCCCGGACGTCGTCACGCTTTCAAGCTTTGACCCCGTCCGCAGAGAGATAGCGCGTTTGACGCTGCAAAAGCTGGTCGCCGACGGCAGGATCCACCCCGGAAGAATAGAGGAAGTCGCCGACAGAGTGCGCCGCGATATGGAAGCTACCATCAAGGAAGCCGGCGAATCGGCGGTCTTCGATGCGGGGATATACGGTATTCATCCCGAGCTGGTCAAACTGTTGGGAAGGCTCAAATACCGCACAAGCTATGGGCAGAACGTCCTGAAACACTCCCTCGAAGTCAGCTATATAGCGGGGCTTCTGGCGGGAGAGCTCGGCGCCGACGAAAAAGTGGCAAAACGGGCGGGACTTCTTCACGACATCGGAAAATCCATCGACCACGAGTACGAGGGCACTCACGTTCAGATAGGCGTGGAGCTTGCCAAAAAGTACAAGGAATCCGAAAAAGTCGTCCATTGCATAGCTGCTCACCACGGCGATGTCGAAGCGAACTCCGTCGAAGCGGTGCTCGTACAGGCGGCAGACGCCATTTCCGGTGCACGCCCGGGCGCAAGAAGAGAGTCTCTCGAATTTTATGTAAAACGTCTCGAAAAATTGGAAAGTCTGGCAAACTCGTTCGCAGGTGTAGACCAATCGTTCGCCATTCAGGCAGGCAGGGAGATCCGAGTGATCGTCAAGCCCGACAAGGTGGACGACGCACAAACCGAATTTTTGGCGAAGGATATCGCAAGGAAACTCGAAAACGAGTTGGAATACCCCGGGCAGATCAAAGTCAACGTCATTCGCGAAGTGCGAAAAGTCGAATACGCAAAATAATTTATCGAAACGGCCGCGGAGCTCCCGCGGTCGTTTTTTTCGGGCACGCTCCGGAAGTTTGCAACGAAGTTTTCGGGAGTGCTTTTCGGCGGGGATTCTTCGCTGCGGCGCTTAAAACCCGTTAATCGCGAAAATTCCGCCAAACCGTTCGAAAATTCCGTTAAACCGTTAACCCTTTGCGCCAAAAACAGCATTTTGACTTTTACCGGGTTGTATTTTTTATTTATTCATGGTATCATCTTATATGAAATATCGGCTCTCACCGTCACGATGGCGCGGTGCGGAGTGAAATCAAAGAGAGGAAAATATGTCCGAAGTTAAATTTTTCGAAACGCCGCTGACGCGGTTTGCAGGCACGGTTGCCGATATCACAGGAGTAGAAGCTCCCGAGTTTTCTCCTTCGGAGCGCGTAGAGGAGCTGAAGGCTCTCGTGCTCGAGAAGACGGGGCGCCCCACTGTCGACAAAGCCGTCATCTACAATCCCGACGCTCTCGGAGCGTGGTTTATAGATAAATACACCGATATGTTCGAGCCGGTGACTTCAAAAAGTATGCTGAGAGTGGACTACCTTACCTCTTTCCCGCCCAAGACCCCGGTCTGCTTCGGTACGATGTTTACGGGCGCCACTCCCGAACAGCACGGCATCCATGAGTACGTCAAGCCCCACCTCACCATAGACTCCCTTTTTGACAGGTGGGCGGCGGCAGGCAAAAAGACAGCGATGGTCTCCGTCGCGGGGCAGAGCATCCCCCGCCTCTTCCAGGGCAGGAATATCGACTACTTCCTCTACAAAAGCGACAAAGCGGTCATCGAAAAGAGCGTCGAACTCATCCGGAGTAACGCCTACGACATCATCGAAGTCTACGTGATGGAATACGACACCGTCATGCACATGACCCACCCGAAGTCGCTCCTCGCCAAAGCCGCCGCGCGCCGCCACGTCGCCGGGTACGAAAGAATCTACCAAGCGATCGCCGAAGCTTATAAGGGACAGAATACCTTCTTGGCGTTTGCTCCCGACCACGGAGTGCATAGGGAAAAGTATCTGCTCGGGAACCACGGCAAAAACATCCCGGAGGACATGAACCTCAGCCATTTTTATACAATAATATAATTTTCTTCCCGCAAAATTAAATATAGGGTACTTTTATTGCTCGCGAGAACAGACCCTTATAAAAAAGTTCGCCACCCGTGCGGACTTTTTTCATAAGGAGGTGATTGATGCGGGAATAAAATTATATTATTGTATACCCGCGTCTTGGGGCATATTTCACGGCGCTTTCGGGCAGGACAGGAGCGGTTTCAGCGGATTACTCCGCCGCCCAGGCAAACATTTCCCGAGTACAAAACGGCATATTGTCCCGGAGTGACTGCTCGTTCGGGATTGTCGAATTCGATATGTACGCCGACGCCCGCTTTGTATGCGGTTGCGGGACGGAGCGGCTCGCGGTGGCGTGTTCGTACCAGCACACGGGTGCCGTCTTTAAATTCGCCCGAGATATAGTTGAAGTTTTCGGTGTCCAGCGAAGAGGAGTATAATTCCGGGCACTCGCCTTGGTTGACATAAAGTATGTTTCGCGGAACGTCCTTTTTTACAATATAGAACGGAGCGTCATTCTTCGCTCCTTTTACGCCGCCCAAGCCGAAGCCTTTTCTTTGACCTATCGTATAAAAGAAAACGCCGTCATGGTATCCCAAAACGCGATCGTTAAGATCCCGAATCTCTCCTTTCTTCATCGGAAGATATTGTGCAAGGAAAGCGCGGAAGTCGCGTTCGCCGATAAAACAAATTCCGGTCGAGTCTTTTCTGAAAGCGCTCAGCAAGCCGTGTTCGGCGGCTATTTTCCTGACCTCGCTTTTTTTAAGGTGCTGCAAGGGAAAGATGACGGGAGAAAGCTGTTCCTGTGTGAGTTGATTCAAAAAGTAAGTCTGGTCTTTATTTTCGTCGGCGGATCTCAGAAGGTAGCATACTCCGTCCCGGCGTTCGACTCCGGCATAGTGTCCTGTGGCGATATAGTCGGCGCCGATACCTTTTGCGAATTTCAGAAAGGGTCCGAATTTGATTTCGGAGTTACACAGCACGTCGGGGTTCGGCGTCCGCCCCTTTTCGTACTCCGCAACAAAGTGTGCGAAGACTTTTTCTGCGTACTCGCGGGAAAAATCGATAGTATAGTAGGGGATATCGAGCTTTTGCGCTACGGCGCGCACGTAAGAAAAATCCTCCTCGGCGGTACAGACTCCGTCGGGGGACTCTTCTTTCCAATTTTTCATAAACAAGCCGGTCACTTCGTAGCCCGCTTCCTTCAGCATGAGCGCGGCGACGGAAGAATCGACTCCGCCGGAAAGCCCGACGGCTACGTGTTTTACACTCATATCGATACCTTATATACACCTTATTATATATACGCGCGCGAAGGAATTGTGGTTGAAATTTCCGTCGGACACAATATATAGTCGTACCCTTCCTAAAAATTTTATTAACTTTGTCGACAAAGGGCGATTTGGGCTTGACAAAGGGGAATTATCATATTATTATGTAATTCCCCCCGGTCGATGGCGTACCCGAAAGGATTCGAACCTTCGGCCTTGAGAGTCGGAGTCTCACGCTCTATCCAACTGAGCTACGGGTACACATCCCGACCGATAAACAGTATACACGAAAGCGGAAAAGAATGCAAGAGATTGTGCTCCGGCTTCCGAAAAAACGTGGGCGCTGCAAGCGGGGAGGAAAAAATAGGGGTGCGCTATGCGGGAAAACTCCGAAAAAGGCGCCGGAACACCCTCCGGAAAGATGTCGTATATGACCGGCTCGAAAAATTGTTAAAATTGATGAAAAATCAGTTGACAAACGATTTGGAAAGCTATATCATATAAAAGCTGCCTCGGAAAAGGGGGGCGGCAACGCAAATTGAAAGTTGAACAGATTGTTAAGAAGCGAGAGGTGGAGAGAACCACCGAAAAAAACTTTGAAGAACCGAAAGTAA
>CALVTP010000058.1 GCA_944362765.1 uncultured Clostridia bacterium
TTCTTTCCGCAAAGGTAAAAGAAGGAAGCTTTAATTACTCAAAGAAACAGATTTTAGTTGAAAAGGTTTAATACATGCAGAAACATTTATTGCAAAGAAGAAATTGAAGCGGAAAGAAAATTTTATCCGCGTATTAAGGCGCTCTTGCGGGTGCTTTTGCGTGAAATGTCTCTGTCATGTACATCTTTGTACACTCCTGCCGCCATTTAACGCAAAATCACCCGCAACACCGGCGTCCAAACTATGACTTGTTCAGACAGCTTATATCCTCCGCCTTCGCCTCAATCCGCTGCGTATCCCGTTCGATACACGCTCGTCAACATTGTTACGGCTGTAATTTATAGTGAGAGGATAGTCGGTTGTAGCCCTTCCCGCAAAAGTTAAGCAAGAGAACTTTAATCGTTCGCGAAGATAAGGTTTAAAATTCGGTTACGCCTTCTGCTCAGCCTTTTTTGAATAATTTTATCACCTTTTCTTTTATTCCTGTTGGTTTTCTGGCGGGATTGAAGGAGGGAACCGTTTCGGCGGGTGCTGCCCATTTTACGGCGTTTTTCAGGATTTTTCCGATTACGGGGTCGTGAAATGAGGTGAAAGTTTCGTGCCCGGGCTGGAAGTAAAAAATTTTTCCAAGCCCCCTCGTGAAAGTTACTCCTGCGCGCACGCACATGCCGTTACCGAAGGCGCCTAAAAAGACGATGTCGTCGGGACGGGGAATGTCGAAGTATTCGACGCAGGGCTCTTCGTTTTGAAGGAGATAGCCGGACGGAACTCCTGCGGCGATGGGGTGTGCGGGGGCAACGGTGAAGAGTCTTTCGCACTCGCCGTTTTCGTTTTGTGGAACGCAGGGCGTCGAACAAGATGTGCCCATAAGGCGCATAAACGGCTTGGAATTTTTGGCGGAGTGCAAAAATATCGCACCCATGCCTTCTTGAATTCGGGATACCACTTTGTCGGTTACGGTACTCAAAACTTCGTTATTCCAACTTTTCGACCACCAAATGAGCACGTCTGTGGAATCCAGAATATCGTCCGGAAGTCCGTTGTAAGGTTCGTCCTGTGTGGCGAGGCGGACGGTAAAATCGTCCCCTAAAAGATTTTTCAATGCGGCATGGATGCCCCCGGGATAGACCTTCTCGGCTTTTCCGGAGCGTTCGTCGGGGTGGTACTCGTTAAATATAGTGACTATCATGTTTACCTCCTTTTAAATTATACCATATTTAACAGCCGATGCAAGAGAGGGGGCACCGACGCGAATTTTTTGTTCGGACTTATTTGTGGCGTGCGGGTCGCGGCGTGGCTGTTGCATTGAGGTTCGGCGCGTAAAAGCTGTAAAGTCGGCTCCTTTCAAAAGACGGTTTAGCCGAAATTTTACATATTGACATATTCTAATATTTTATATATAATAAAATCATCAATCGCGAGGAGGGCATTTTTATGTTCTCCGGCGAAAAAGAGAAGGAGATTGCGAAATGGTCAAAACAAGAAGAAAGATCACCGTGCTGCGCATTTTGCAGGTGCTGTTTTACGCACTCGGTTTCCCGCTGTTTGTCCACAACGTAATACTGGCTTCTTCGACTTATCGCGCAAGCAACTTTGTTGCGGGAGATATTTTGAAGTCGCCTGTATTTTACGCGGTGGTTTTGTGGGCGATCGTCGTAATCGCGCAGTTACTGTTCAGGGCGATTTGCCGTAAAAACCGTATGACGAGGACGGTTTTGGTCGCATTGGTGGCGCTGGTAGTCACCGTTGGACCCATCATGTACAGCGACTTCCTCCTGAAGAGCGATTACGAAGAACGCGTCGAACAAGCCGCCGCAGACGGCGTTACCGCTCCAAGCTACGAGCAGGCGGTAACCTCGTACGACAGCTACATTCAGGAAACCAACGCCCAAATCGCGGAATTCATAGAAGTTTTCAATCTGGAAACTTTTGCGTCCCGCAACTACAATAAGGGCGGGAACACCGATTTGACCCTCGCGGGAACGGAAACTTCCGAGCCGCCGTACAACGAGGAACCTTACACAATTCCCATCGAATACGACGCGGAGGAGGACGCCTATTACAGCCCGAACGGCATGTATGTCGACGGATTCCGCTTCGGTTACCGCGCCGCCAAGAAGGTGCTGACCGACTACTATGCAAATAAACTTGCGTACGAGGCGGAAGGCAGAGACATCGACGCCGAATTGGCGGAAGCGCTGAAAGAACTCAAAAACAACAGCCAATCGGATTGGAACAAGTACAAGAGGGGAGACTCCGCTTCTTCGTTCAGCATGGAGGGCTTCGAGTACATCTACTCCGCCGACGAATACGATAACGCATACGGCGAGAACGGTACCGCCAACAAATACTTCCTTACCGAAGAGAGGATGGAAGAGATTCTGGACGAGCTTGAAATCGTCTTGACGAGCGACGAACTCAGCGCGTTTGTCGAAACAATCGGCTTTTTGACGAACATGTTAGGTATCGATATCGCAAAATTAATCGATACCATCGTGCCCGCGCTGGACAGTGTGGATTCTTTGTTGGAAGTACTGAACCAGCCGCTTTCGGCTCTTCTCGGAAACCAACCCGCCGAGGGCGAAGAGAGTATCGCGCAGATGCTGTTCGGACTTTTGGGAATGCCGCTGGAAGGTGAATTGACCTGGGATACTCTCGAAGAGCTTCTTGCTTCCACCGGTATCAGCGTCTATATTTCCCCGTCCACCTATCCTATTTATTACTTCCTTGACAACGAAGAGGGACTGCGCGACTATGCGTACGCCAAATACTATGCCACCGTCCACGGTGCCAAGCTGGGTTCGGTGCTGGTCGACGCCTCTGCCGGCGAAGGAGAAACTCAATATGTCGGAAAGATAACGATGTCCGCTTCCGGCACGGCGAGCCCCTATACCGGTGAGTCGCTCCTGCAATTGTTCAAAAAGTGGGACTTCGACGAAGAGATCCAAAAGGACTTCTATGCCTTCTTCATCCTGCGTTCGGAGCTTTTGACGATGAGCGCCGTCATAGTGTTCACGTTGATTGCCGCTTACTTCTTCACCGCTCAAATAGATAAACAATACGCAAAACTTGCGCTGAAAGCGGAAGGAGGACACAGATAATGAAAAAGTTTTTGAAATTTATACTGTTCCTTATAGGCTTCCCCGCGCTTCTTGCCTTCGTGGCATGGAAGAGCCTGACGGTGCTCGAAGAGGGTGCGACCTACACCTTCTGGCCCTACGTCGGCATAATTTTAGCGGGTGTGTTCTTCATAGCCTACTTCATCACTTTCCTTGTCACCGGAAGAAAAGCCAAAAAGAACGCCGGCAACCGCAAGAAAGTCATGGCGCAGGTAGTAACCTTGATGATCGTCGCTTTCGTCTTTACGGCGGGCATATGGATTGTCGTCGATATACCGCTCCCCGACATCCTTTCGAACGCCACTTCCGGCACGATAACCTTCGACAAACTCCGCGAAGATTACGACGATCAGGCTGAACAGAACGGCTTGCTCATCGACAACTTCGTCAAGTGGAACTATGAAAACGGCAACTTGGATCAGGATGTGACGTTGGACGAATGGTTGGAACGCGGTTGGAGCGATCCCGCCGTTCAGGATCTCATCTCCGTCAACTTTAAGTCGATGGATCAAAACGGCTACGCCACCTTCCGCGGACCGTGGATAAACCTTGCCGACGACGACAGGCTGACCATCCCCGTGCTCGTTCACCTCATCATCAACAAGAGAGAATTCAACGAGGAACTCGACTTCATCCTTAACTACGAAATGTATCCGAACCTCGTCAAGACCGAAGGTAACCCCTCCGACTATGTCGACGAACTGAGACCGTTGACCGACGAGGAAAAAGAATTGCTGGTGAAGTGGTCGATCCTCGACATGCAGGGCACCCCGATGAACATTGAGCTTGCACTCGGTAGCATCGTTATCAACGAGGAGACCGGGGAAACCGTAGGCGACCTCATTGGCTCTCTTAAAGACGTGTTGGGCGGAGCGTTTGAATCAATCGCGACGCAGCTCGTTCCCGTGCTGACGGTTTTGAACGACGCCGTAGCGTCCGACGCTCTTGCGGGCACTCCGATTTATATCGGGCTCGACCTCACAGAGTTCCTGGAAACCGGCAACCTTGGGTTGAATATCTCCTCCACGGTGCAGGCAAGAGGCATGTGGGACTACAAAAAGAGTGCATGGCTCAACAGTAACCATCTGTTGTTCGCCGTCATCTCCGTCTTCCCCGCCCGTCAATGGCTGTATATCTGGGGCGCGGTTGTCATCTTCGCTTCTCTCGCGATCGGCGCGATAAGATTGAAGGAATACGGCGGCGCAGCCGAGGACACCCGTACCAAGGATGACGTCATTCCCGCCGACAGGGAGGAAGCCTATAACGCAATCGACTACTCCGCAATAGATGCCGAGGCGACGAAAGGTATGTCTCCGTACGAGCGCACATACTATTACGCTTACAAGCGTCGCACGAGAGTCGAATAGACCGGATTCGCATCAATAAATATCGAAGCGGGCGTCAAGCCCGCTTCTTTTTTTGTCAAAGCACGAACAGAGTACCCGTTTTCCGGACGCGGGAGTATACCGGCACCTTCCGGGTGCGCCCGGGTAAGAAAACATGACAGCCGGGAAAATACATTAAGAGTGCGGGAAAGTATAAGGCTGTACGGCGGCACCTGCCGGCGGTACGCGGCAATAACCGTGCCGGCATACAAGCGGAGATCAATTACTTATCAGCGTCAACCGGTTACGGCTCGCAACCGAGCGCTTAAAAAATCAATAAAAGTCCTTTAATCTTTTCATCGGCAAAAATTACGAATATTCAAAGGATTACGAAGTATATATGCTGAAAGGCAATGCAGACGAGATAAATATTGGCGAGGTGACCGGAGAGAACAGAACTGTCGCTCCGGGACGACAACTGCACTGTAGATGGCATAACATATATGGAAGAGCGGGCATGAGCATCCCGGTGACGGTTCGTTTAGAATTCAAAAACGTCGGCTCCACAGTAGTTACGCTGTCTGAAATCGGAGATCAGATATCCGTTATATATAGATCAGGTACCCATATGTGGAATAAATAACAAAACGACTTCCGCCGTGAAGGCGTTTTTTCACCTGTAAGCGCCCGAAAAAACCGGAAAGCCGTGCGCTGAAGATTTCGGTAGTTTTCGGCAGGCGCTTCCACCAAAGATGAACATACTTAATAATATCTTGACAAAAATACGGCTGTCTGCTAAAATTATCAACAAGGAGAGGTGAGTCGCCATGATAGTCCGCGTCTTAAAAGAATTGTATACATTGCAAGGTGATTTTGCGTTGAGAGACGAGCTCGGGAACATGATCCTGAAGTGCTCTTACGTAGGTAACGGCTACTATATCTACAACAAGCGCGGGATACAGATAGCGCAGCTCGCGTTTTCAAAGGGCGAGGCGCAAATGGCGGTTGTGCAGCACATACCCGCATACCCGGGCGCTATCAATATCGTAAAGCTGGGAACGGACGATTTCGTCTTCGAAACCAACGTGATAGAAAAGGGTGACGACCAATACACCAAAAACGTCAAGGGCAGGAACGTCGGTAAATTCACCGTCTGGGGAACCCCTTCGAAGTACTCATACGACATCTTCGACGGCTCCGAGAATGTGGCGGAAGTTATACCTTTCCCCTCCGACGACGGAGTTTTCCAGATCCGCACCAATGCCGCCACCAATATTTTATATGTGTTCATGATAACATTGGCTTTGGAGTGGCTGAACGCGCAAAAATAATCGCCGAGACCTTACCGTTTGCCGCGGCGAAGAGCCGCGGTTTTTTTATTTTCATGCTGATTTGAAGAGGCATACAACGGTTAATTCGCTTTTGCGGGAAGGGGTGAAAAAATTTTTATAATTTAATGCGGAAATTGTCTTAAAGCGTTTGACAAAGCCTGCAATAGATGATATTATTTTAAAGCTGCCCGGTAAGGGGCGGACAAAACGCACCTTGGGGGTATAGCTCAGTTGGTAGAGCACCTGCTTTGCAAGCAGGGGGTCTGCGGTTCGAATCCGCA
>CALVTP010000059.1 GCA_944362765.1 uncultured Clostridia bacterium
TGCACCATTAGCTCAGTTGGTAGAGCACCTGACTCTTAATCAGGGTGTCCAGGGTTCGAGTCCCTGATGGTGTACCACCAAATTGATGAAAAAGGCGCACCTAGCGCTTTTTTTCGTTTGGGGGTGGCGGTCATGTACTAGTCAGTGTACACTCCCTCCCAAAATGAATATAAAGGCGCATCTAGCGCCCTTTTCCGCACTCGCGACGGCGGTCACATAGGTGACTATGCTCCCTTGTCTCTCGTACGGAAGAAGTGCGCTATCTGCAACCCTTCTATTCATTTTGGGGTCTCGGATAATTTGGCGGTGTTGTGATTTTATATTCTGCAACCCTTCTTCTCGGTTTGGATCCTTAGCCAACGTTTGTCTACATTGTTTTGTACGTCGGTGTACACTCCCTTGCATGGGCATTTGAAAGTACGCTCTCTACACCCTTTTGATCAATTTGGCTCCCAAAACGAATATAAGGGCGCATCTCCAAAATGAATATAAGGGCGCATCTAGCGCTTTTTTTCGTTTGTGGGTGGCGGTCATTTACGTTTTAGTAAACTCCCTTACCCCCAAATCGAAAGAAAAACGCTATCTGCAACCCTTCTATTCATTTTGGGATCTTGGATAATTTGGCGGTGTTGATGTATTTTGTAGGTTGACAGTTTTGTTATTCGTTTTGGGTGTCCGGATAATTTGGCGGTTTTTTAAGTTTTTTATGTTGATAGCTCTGATGTTCGTTTTGGGGTCTCGGATAATTTGGCGGTGTTGTGATTTATAGGGGAGAGTTATTCTACTTATTTTAATGTCGTGCGGAAGTTGGCTGTTTTTGTGATTTTTTTGCTGAGAGTTACGGTATTCATTTTGGGGTCTCGGGGAATTTGGCGGTGTTGATGTTTTTTATAGGTTGATAGTTACGGTATTCATTTTGGGTCTTGGGGATTTGCGGAGTATTTATGCCGAGGTTTGTTTTGTGCATTTGTGGGGAGGGGTGTTTTTGTAACCTTGATTCGCCTTAGGTTTTCCGATATTCGGTTGCAGATGGGGTATGTCCGTTCCCGTATGGCGGAGAAAGGGAAGAATTTGAAAAATTGAGTATTGACGGAGTTCCCGATTGGTATTATAATGAAAATAACCAAAAAATTACATCAAAGGAGATGTGTAATGAGAAAAGCATTTATTTGCCCCACCAAATACGTTCAAGGCGAAGACGAACTTCTTAACCTCGGTTATTTTGTAAAGACCTTCGGCAGAAAGGCGCTTTTGATCGCGCACAAGGACGATTCCGCCAGGGTTCAGGCGAAGCTTGATGCCACTGCCGCAAAGTATAAAATCGAGTTTGTCAAGGTCGACTTTACCGGTGAATGCTCCCGTCAGGAAGTGGCGAGACTGCAAAAAATCGCAAAGGACAACCGTTGCGCCTGCACAGTAGGCTTGGGCGGCGGCAAAGCCATCGACACCGCCAAATGCGTTGCAGAAGGTAATGCTCTCATAATCTGCCCGACGATCGCCGCGACCGACGCTCCGACGTCGCACTCCGCCGTACTGTACACTCCGGACGGCGCTTTTGACGACTATGCCTACTTTAAGCAGAGCCCCTCTGTCATCCTTATCGACACCACCGTTATCGCAAACGCACCGGTGAGATTCCTGGTTTCCGGCATGGGCGACGCGCTCTCCACATATTTCGAGGCGAGAGCCAATGAGAAATCTTTCGGAAACGTCAACGCAGGACTTCCCTGCGGCGCCAACCGCGCCAAGGGCGAAAACCTCGCGATGGGCACCAAGACCGCTTATGCTTTGGCGGAGCTTTGCTATCAGACCCTCCTGGAGGACGGCTACAAAGCTATGCTCGCCTGCGAATCCAAGGTAGTCACCCCCGCTTTGGAAAACATCGTCGAAGCCAACATCCTTTTGTCGGGACTCGGCTTTGAGTCGGGCGGACTTGCCGCGGCGCACGCCATTCACGACGGCTTGACCGTGCTCGAAGAGACCCACAAATACTTCCACGGCGAAAAGGTCGCCTTCGGCACCATCTGCCAACTCGTCCTGGAGAATGCTCCGATGGAAGAGATTGATGAGGTCATCGGGTTCTGCATGACGGTAGGACTTCCCGTCTGTCTTGCAGACCTCGGCGTAGAGGACATCGGCGACAGATTGATGGAAGTTGCGGAAAAAGCCTGCATCCCGGACGAATCCGTCCACTTCATGCCCTTCAAAGTCACCCCGAAGGACGTTGCCGCTGCCATAATCGCAGCCGACAAGCTCGGCGCCGCGATGAAATATTCCGACGGCTGCTGCTGCTAAAATTTAACTTTTCTTACTTGTGCCGCGGGGAGACTCTCGGCACAAGTTTTATCAGGAGGTCAGATATAATATGAAAAAAATAATGAATACCGCCGAAAGTTTCGTGTACGATATGTGTCACGGACTCAGCAAGGCGCACCCCGAATTGGAGTTCGTCGAAAAGTATAAAGTCGTCAAGAAAAAGGTCATCGACCGCGACAAGGTGACGCTGATCTCGGGAGGCGGCTCCGGTCACGAACCCGCGCACGCGGGCTTTGTGGGCGTCGGTATGTTGGACGCTGCCGTGTGCGGCGATATTTTCGCTTCGCCCTCGCAGATACAGGTCTACAACGCCTTAAAATTGACCGCTTCCAAAAAGGGCACGCTGATGATTGTCAAGAACTACTCCGGCGACTGCATGAACTTCAATAACGCCGGCGCGCTTGCCAAAGAGGAAGGTATAGAGGTCGACGCCGTCTATGTAAACGACGACATAGCCGTCAAAGATTCTCTTTACACCGTCGGACGCCGCGGCGTGGCGGGCACGGTCTTTGTCCACAAGATCGCGGGCGCTGCCGCAGAGCAGGGAAAATCCCTTGCCGAAGTCAAAGCCGTTGCCGAAAAAGTCATTGCCAACATCCGCTCCTTCGGTTTCGCACTGACCAGCTGCACCGTTCCCGCAGCGGGAAGCCCCACCTTTGAAATCGGTGAAGACGAAATGGAATTCGGCGTAGGTATTCACGGCGAGCCCGGAAGAAAACGCGAAAAACTCATTACCGCAGACGAACTCGCGGCAAGAATAGTCCCCGATATCGCCGAAGACCTCGGCTTGAAAGCGGGCGAAGAAATAGCGCTTTTAATTAACGGTTTCGGCGGAAGCCCGTTACAGGAGCTCTATCTTTTCAACAATTCCGTCACCAATGAGCTCGAAAAAGCCGGCGTCAAAATCTATAAGACCTTGGTCGGTAACTACATGACCTCGATAGACATGGCAGGCGCTTCCGTCACCTTCCTGAGGTTGGACGACGAGCTGAAAGCCTATCTGGATTATCCCGTAGCCACTCCCGCCATTACCTGGGGCGGTTCCTCGAAAGAGGATATCGCGGCAAGAGAAGCCGTTCAGGCGCTTGCGAAAGCGTTGAACCTGGCGCCGCAAAGCTTTGCGAAGAAAGCCGAAGCAGTCGAAGAAGCCGCTCACGAAGAAGAAGCCGGCACATATGCTTTCGAAGGCGAAGCCGTCATCGGCGAGAAGATCAATACCCCCGGCATGGGCAAACTCGTCGACCTGATGGCGGATATCATCATAGAAAACGAAGTCCCGTTCTGTAAAGCAGACCGCTGCGGCGACGGAGATTTCGGGATGAGTATCGCAAAAGGCTTCAAACAGCTTAAAAAAGATTGGGATTCCAGAAAGAAAGGAGACGTAGGCGAGTTCCTGATGAGCTGCTCCGAAATAATCATGGAGTATTGCGGCGGTGCGTCCGGTCCCATTTGGGGCTCCGCGTTCCGCTATGCGGGAAAAGCCGTCAAAGGTAAAAAGGAAATCGACCTCGGAGACCTTGCTCAAATCTTCCAAGCCGCCGTCGAAGGCGTGCAGGAGACGGGCAGGAAGTCCTTCGGGAAGGGCGCCGTCGTCGGCGATAAGACGCTTATCGACGCGTTGGTGCCCGCTGCCGACACTCTGACCGAGTGCGCAAAGAAGGGCGAGAAGATGAAAAAGGCGATGAAGAAAGCCGCCGAAGCGGCAGTCGAAGGCGCCGATAAGACCAAGTTCATCCAAGCCAAGATGGGAAGAGCGGGAGTCACCGATTCCGAAGGCTATCCCGATGCCGGAGCGTACGGTCTCGGAGTCATCTTCACCGAAATCACCAAACGCATATAACTTCTTTTTACTCCTTCAGAATAAGCCGGGCGAATGTCCGGCTTATTTTTTTTGAGTCAAGACGCTCCCGAAAAGCATAAAACAAGCAGACTTAAAGAACTTTAAAGTAAATTATCGGCGGTTTTTCTCACTTAAAAGAGAGGAGCGCTTTGTCAAAATACCGCTTAAAAGATTGACAAGAGGTTTAAAAAGAACAGGGAAGAGCACAAGGTTGCAAACCAGCTGAGCAACGTAAAACCATGTGCCGCGAAGGAAATATACGACAAAACGCTCCCCGAAATTATAAAAATATCCCGTAGTCAATCCGACGTCGACGAGTGCCGAAAGCACCGAAAACGAAAGCGTCAATAAAAACGCCGCGATAGTCGGGATCACACGCGCAGGTTTTATAAAACGCGAGAGAACGGAAAAGGTGAACGCGACAACGGGCCAATGTATAAAGTAGGTGACTACCCAGCTTCCGGCCCCCCAGATAAGCGTTTCTATTGCGCAAAATACGCCCGACGCAGCTACGCCTTTTCCGCGCAGGGTAAAGCCGTAGGCGGCTGTCAAAAGAGTGACTACCTCGATATTAGGAAGTGCCATCAAGGCAAATTTTGCGGCAGATAAAGTAGCTGCAGCTACCGAAATTTGCACTAAAAGCAGCGTGCTTTTTTTGATCCCGGCTTTCATCCGTCAATAAATTCTAGTACCGATATATATTATCGATCCGGGGACGATGCTCATTATGTTCGCGCCTACGCCGGAGCTGCACAATTCGGTATCGTTATAAGTTATCGTTTCGGCATATTCGGAAGTATCGAAATCGCTTTTCACCGAAGTATAAAGATGGATATATACGGGCGGTTCGGGGGCAAGCTGATCGACTTTCGTCAAAAAACCTTCCGTCATTTCGTATTCGATGCCTTCCGCGGTAAACAGTTCCGGCAAGGTCACTTCCCGGCTGATACCGTTCAGGTCGACGGATATTTCCTGCGGTTCGTCGTAAGCGATGACCAATGTCAGTTCGTCGCCTTCGGCAAAAGTTTCGTCGGAATTGTTATCGCATGCCGCAAGAGCGACTACGGAAAGAACAATCAGGGCTAGCATAAAGACGTAAAACAGTTTTTTCATAGAAAAACCTCCGTTGATTATTTTAACATTCGGACAAACGGAGGCAGCCCCTTGTAGGGTAAAAAAGCGCAGGCTTTGCGTTCCCCGTTTGCCCGGAAACGACTTTACGGTCCGGGCAGGTCATCCGACTTCC
>CALVTP010000060.1 GCA_944362765.1 uncultured Clostridia bacterium
ACCGAAAACTACGCCATGCAGACAAAACAGCATCCGCGCGTCGTGACGGACAGGAACATAGCCAAATTCACCGAACAGTTAAAGGAAGTGGGTTATTCCTTCGATTGGTCGAGAGTCGTCGACACAACCGACCCCGACTACTATAAGTGGACGCAATGGATATTCATTCAGATGTTCAAACACGGCTTGGCGTATAAAGCCAAGACTTCCGTCAATTTCTGCCCGAAATGCAAAGTAGTGCTCGCCAACGAAGAATCCCAGGGCGGAATCTGCGACCGCTGCGGCAGCGAAGTCGTCCAGAAAGAAAAAGACGTCTGGTTTTTGAGAATCCGCAACTACGCCGAGCGCCTTTTGAATGGCTTGGAGAAGGTAAACTTTCCCGAGAGGATCAAGACCGAACAGCAAAATTGGATAGGGCGTTCCGAAGGCGCCGACGTCACCTTCACCGTGCGCTTCAAAGGCGGCGAGTATCCGCTTGTCGTTTACACCACCCGCCCCGACACCATTTTCGGAGCCACTTTCCTTGTCGTTTCTCCCGAACATCCGCTTTTGCGGGAGCACTGCGACGCTATATTGAACAAGGCGGAAATCGAGGAGTATCAGCGCAAGGCAAACCTTAAAAAAGAGTTTGACCGCGTCCAGGTCAATAAAGACAAGACCGGAATAAAAGTTGAAGGAATGGTTGCCGTAAACCCGATTACGGGAGCCGAAATCCCGGTTTTCACGGCGGATTACGTCATGATGGATTACGGCACCGGCGCCATTATGGCAGTGCCCGCGCACGACAAGCGCGACTGGGACTTCGCCAAAAAATTCAACCTTCCGATAATCGAAGTTATAAAGTCCGACGTCGACGTCAACGAGGAACCGTATTGCGCAAAAGAGGGCTCCGGCACGATGGTCAACTCCGACTTTTTGAACGGGTTGAAAGTCAGACCCGCCATCAAAAAGATGATAGAGCATATGGAAAAAATCGGCGTCGGTAAAGCCAAAGTCGACTATAAGATGAAGGATTGGGCGTTCAATCGTCAGCGCTATTGGGGCGAGCCCATTCCTATAATAAACTGCCCCTATTGCGGGCAGGTTCCGGTACCCGAGGAGGAGCTTCCGTTAAAGCTTCCCGATCTTGAGGATTTCACTCCGACCGATGACGGCACCAGCCCGCTTTCGAAGTGCACGGAGTGGGTCAACACCGTTTGTCCGATTTGCGGAGCTCCTGCGAAGCGCGAAACGGACACCATGCCACAATGGGCGGGTTCAAGCTGGTACTTTTTGCGCTACGAGTCCCCCCGCGACGACGCTCACGCCGTCAATCCCGAAGCCAACAGATATTGGGGACAGGTGGATTGGTACAACGGCGGCATGGAGCACGTCACGAGGCACCTGATCTATTCGAGGTTCTGGAACCAGTTCCTTTACGATATCGGTGTGGTGAAGGATGAGGAACCGTATATCCGGCGTTCGGCGCAGGGCTTAATTTTGGGCGCGGACGGCGAAAAAATGTCAAAATCGCGCGGAAACGTCGTCAATCCCGACGACGTCGTCAAGCAATACGGAGCAGACGTGTTGAGGCTGTTTATAATGTTTATCGGCGACTATGAAAAGCCCGCTCCGTGGTCCGGTGAAGGGATAAAGGGCTGCAATCGCTTCCGTCAGAGGTTTTGGGGACTTCAGGAGCTTCTCACCGATGAGGCGGACACCTCCGACCTCAATCTCGACGCATTGATAAAAGCCGTCGGCGACGACTATGAGGCGTGCAAGTTCAACACCGCGATCGCTAAGATAATGACGGCGCTGAACACCTTGTACCAGCGCGGCAAGGTGACAAAAAAGGAACTCAACACCCTTTGCATATTGCTCTATCCCGTTGCACCGCATGTTACATCGGAGATGTACGAGATCATCAACGGAGGAGCAAAGCTCGACCGCGCGGCTTTCCCCGCCTATGACCCTAAAAAACTCATCGAGGACGAGATAGAAATTCCCGTCCAGGTGATGGGCAGACTGCGCGGCAGGATCAACATTCCGAAGGGAGCTTCCGAGGAAGAAGTCATGAAAGAGGTTGAAAAAGCGGGGCTTCTCGGCGGGGAAACGCCGCTGAAAGTCATATACGTACCCGACAAGATAGTAAATATCGTCGTCAGGAAGTAACCGCGGCGATTGAAATTAGCTTAAAACAGTTGCAAAAAGCGGCGCCAGGCTTTAAAATAATAGGCGTAAACAAAAATATAAACTCTATGGAGGTTTAATTTATATGGCAAAAAACGTTAGAGTCGCTATCAACGGATTCGGCAGAATCGGACGTCTCGCTTTCAGACAGATGTTCGGCGCGGAAGGATACGAGATCGTAGCCATCAACGACCTTACCAGCCCGAAGATGCTCGCTCATCTTTTAAAGTATGACAGCACCCAAGGTAACTATGCAAACTCTCACTCCGTAAGCTACAAAGAGGCGGAGCTCAACGAGGACGGTTCCGTGAAAAAGGACGGCGCTATCGTTGTAGACGGCAAGGAAATCACCATTTATGCCAAGCCGAAGGCTGCCGAGCTTCCTTGGGCGGAACTCAAAGTCGACGTTGTTTTGGAATGCACCGGCTTCTATACCTCTAAGGCGAAGGCGCAAGCCCACATCGACGCTGGCGCCAGGAAAGTCGTCATCTCCGCTCCCGCCGGCAACGACCTTCCCACCATCGTTTATAACGTCAACCACACCACGCTGAAAGCTTCGGATACCATCATTTCCGCCGCTTCCTGCACCACCAACTGCCTCGCTCCGATGGCAAAGGCGTTGAATGACTATGCTCCCATCAAATCGGGCATCATGACCACCGTTCACGCTTACACCGGCGACCAAATGCCTTTGGACGGACCGCAAAGAAAGGGCGACCTGCGCCGCAGCAGAGCTTGCGCGCTGAATATCGTTCCTAACTCCACCGGCGCCGCGAAAGCTATCGGTCTCGTTATCCCCGAACTCAGCGGAAAGCTTATCGGCGGAGCGCAGAGAGTCCCCACTCCCACCGGCTCCACCACCATTCTTGACGCCGTCGTGGAAGGCTCCGTCACCAAGGAAGGCATCAACGCCGCGATGAAGGCTGCCGCTACCGAGTCCTATGCTTACAACGAGGACGAAATCGTTTCTTCCGACATCATCGGCAGCACCTACGGCTCCATCTTCGACGCCACCCAGACCAAGGTCATCGATATGGGCGACACCTCTTTGGTACAGGTTGTCAGCTGGTATGATAATGAAAACTCCTACACCAGCCAAATGGTCAGGACTATCAAGTATTTCTCTGAATTGAAATAATTTTCTTCCCGCAAGATAAAAGTAAGAGAACTTTAATTGCTCGCGAAAACAAAATCTTATGAAGAAGTCCGTACCCCGTGCGGACTTTTTTCATAAGGAGGGATTGATGCGGGAAGAAAATTATTTTATACCCGCGGCTTGAGGCATATTTCACGGCGCTTTCGGGCGAAAGAAACAAGTTTCCCACAGGGGCTCCCTTGATTGTATGTCGATACTAATCGGCGGGAGTTTCGCCCGAAACCGCAGGCAATGATGCCTCCCGAGGCATCATTGCCTGCTTCGCCGCAAACTAACGCAATTCCGACTTCAGTCTGTTCAAACAGCCTTTGTTTCTTTGCTTGCCCCAATATGCTGCGTATCTCATGCTTTACACGTCTGTCTACATCTCGACGGCTGTATTTTATAGTGAGGCATTTAATTTTCTTTCCGCAAAGGTAAAAGAAGGAAACTTTAATTACTCAAGGAAACAGATTTTAGTTGAAAAGGTTTAATACATGTAGAAACATTTATTACAAGGAAAAAATTGATGCGGGAAGAAAATTATACCCGTGTAGCAGGACAGGAGCGAAGCGACTGTCCGTTTTGGAGCCAACTCTTATAATACCGAAGAGAAGGAAGAGATATCGTCTTAGAAAGATAGATTTTGCGGCGGAGTGACGAAATGAGAGAGCGGCATACGACGTATGCCGCGAACGATATTTCTATACTCCTCCACAAAAGATAATTTCTAAGGGGATGGAAATTTCTTCGAAGCGGTATTATTGAAATAATGCCGGGTACTATGAGTATATTAAATTTGCTACGATAAACGGTAAAGCAGGCTTCACCGTTATGCGCATTTAAACGCAAAGCTGTTGCGTGATTGCGAGTCAAGCCACGAGCTTCGCGCTCCGCCTAAGATGTACATGACAGAGACATTTCACGCAAAAGCACCCGCAAGAGCGCCTTAATACGCGGGTATAATTTTCTTCCCGTCTCTATCCCTTCCTTATGAGAAAAGCCTGTACGAGAGTACAAGCTTTTTTATAAGTGTCTGTTTTCGCGAGCTGAAAAGTTTTCTTACTTTAAATCGCGGGAAGAAAATTATAAAAAAAGATAATTTCTGGGGCGATAGAAATTTCTTCGAAGCGGTATTATTAAAAAAAAGATGGGTACTGTAAGCAAAAAGAACACAGTTTGCACCACTACAAAGCTTGCTACACCGAAGTAAGGCGTGCACAAGCAACACGTTATCAATTTATCTATCACTTATTCGTAAACTATCAATATTTCCGCAAGAAAATAAATATATTCCCAAATTAATTCAAATATTTTAGCAAAAACTATTGCAATTTATCCCCCTTTATGATATAATTATAGGGGACGGATACAGATACTCGATAAGCTCTCACTCCGTCGGCTCGAAGGGTGTTTGCCCTTGGGGCAAACACTTGGGCTACGCACTTTTGCTGCTGCAAAAGTGCGCGCCCGCGCTCGCTCGAATCGTGGCGGAGTCGTAATAATCATTGCAGTTCTACATCACAAGGTGTCGCTTCGCTCCGATTAGACTAGACCCACCCAGCCGCCCACAAGGTCGCCGCTACGCGGGATAGGAATATTAATATTAGTATACGCATACCGCTATCCCCTTTCGCGTTCTCATGGCGATAACATCACACAA
>CALVTP010000061.1 GCA_944362765.1 uncultured Clostridia bacterium
TTTTTGCCTAGCTTTCCTGCTCCTTAAAATATAAAAAGCCTCCTACGGCAGTTTCGCCGCAGGAGGCTTTCCTGAAATTTTCTGTTTCGGTTCGAGTAATGCGGTAAATTCCAATTTAACGCTTTCTTTGCTTATATATAACAACAGCAAACCAACTGGCTATAATGAACATCAATATCCCTCGAACAATCTCCGCAACTAGCAATTCTTTGCCGTTCATCACTACGATTTTTGTTTCAAAATCAAAGAGAAAATGCACCAGAAATGCAGGAATAATATTGGACGATATTATAGTCATCTCCATTGCAAGCCAACCAAAGATAAAAGCATTCAGTATGGTTATAGCAATCTCAAATACATTACTTCCTGTGAATGCGGTAGCAACATGCCCAATGCCAAAAATAAGCGTAGACCATAACACAATTCCTTTCGTCGAAAATTCTTCTTTTAGATATCGGGGTATTATCCCTCTGAAGTATACTTCCTCCGATATTCCTACAAACAGGTACAGAAACAAACTTCCTATCACGTATCCAATTGATTTTACATAGAATCCTTTAATGGCTACCGGAACAAAAATAACAAGAAGAGGGACAAAAAATAACACTCTTTTGCAACCTTTAAAATCAAACTTTGCAAATCCAACTTCTCTCCATTGCCACTTACCACTAAAGACAAAAGCAGCAGGTGGAATTAAAGCTAATGCCATAAAAGTTCCTTGTAAAAATAGTGTTGGTAACAGTATCTAAAGCTAAAATTACCGATATTGTTCCTGACGCAATTGGAAATAACAAAACCACAAAACACCATAATAATGATTTACATATCGCCAACACTTTATATTTCATAATTAATTTCCTTTCCTTCCCGTTTTCGTTTCCGTGAATATTCTAACATTTTTTACCCGCTTCGGTCAATATTCATTCTATTTAACGGCGTTACGCCCAAGAAAGGTTGCCCGGCGCCGCTTAAACGGATTTAAGGCACGTCTATATATCCGCTTCGGAAATTTTGCCGCACGGCGCGCTTATTTCGGGAATTTTTCCGAAAACTCTTCCTCGTAAAGGCGATCCGTGATAATATATCAGTAGACAACCGCGGTAACATATTAGCGGATTTATACGGACACTGCCTTTTGGGTTCGGAGGAGCCATGAAGAAAAAATCGCTCGTTTTTCTTTTAGTAATTATATCTCTTGCGTCACTGCTCGCGGGGTGCAGCACGGGAAAAGTCCCCGAGCCCTTCCGTGTTCCCGATTTAACCTATTCGGAAGAAGCTTTCCGCGCCGAAACGGCTTCAAAGAGCGGAAAAGTGTTGACTCTTGCCGAGGAGTCCTCCTCGGACGCAAAAATCTACTACTACCCCGTTAACAGCTCCGAAGAAAGTGCGGTTGACGGCGCCTCGGGGATGACGGCGGATATTTATGCGGAAGCGCTCACGGTAAACGAAGAAAGGGACGACGAGGAGCTTCCCGCTCTCCCCGGGATAGCCGACGACCTTGAATTTTTACAATCCACCATCAGAAAGATGACGGGCGCTTCCGAGGCGTTTGAAATAGTCACCGTGAGCCGTTCCGATTTCCCGTCGGATCCCGAAAAGGGCATTCACATCGGGGCGGGAGCGGACATAACCGACGTCAAGGACGACGGCTACGCCCTTAAAATCGACGAAAACGGCGTCTTTATCGCAGCAAACAACGTCGACGGGCTGTCGAACGGCATTTATTGCTTTTTGGAAAACGAACTCGGCTGTATGTTCGTAAGAGCCGACTTCAGCTACATCCCCTTTCTTCCCACGATACGCCTTCCGCGGACCGAAAAGACCGACAACCCCGATTTTTCATGGCGGCGGATCTATCAATACGAGGTTTCCTCCGACCTGAATTGGGCAAGAAGGCTGAAAAGTAACGGAAGCGGCGTCAAGCTGGAGTACGGCGACGGCAACCGTTATTGGGGGACGTGGTGCCACAGCGTATTCCGCTTTGTGCCTCCGGAGGAGTATTTTTCGGAGCACCCCGAGTACTACGCCGAGATAGACGGAGTGCGCCGATACGTCGACGACTCCGGAGTCTATACCCAGCTTTGCCTTACAAACGACGAAATTTACCCGATTATCCGCGATAATCTTGAAAAATTCATCGCCGAACGCCCCGACGCCATATATTGGGATTTCAGCATCAACGACTCCCAATACGTCTGCGGATGCGACGAGTGCACGGCGGCTTACGAAAAGTACGGTTCCCACATGGGCGCGATGTTGGAGATAGTCAACCGCCTTGCAAAGGACTTCCCCGACAAGATAATCAGCACCCTCGCCTACTTCCATAATAACGTGGTGCCGAAAGGGATCGGGGCGGAAAGCAATGTCAATATCGTCATTGCGCCGATAGAAACTTCCCAGCTTTACCCCTTCCGCGGAGCGGGAAACGCAGGCGCAGCCTCCGCAAAAAAGATGATAGAAGAGTGGAGCAAGGTCTCCGACAACCTCTTTATATGGGATTACGTCGTCAATTTCAAGCACCTTCTTCTTCCCTATCCCAACTACTCCGTCCAGCGCGAAAATCTCCTTTTTTATAAGGAACACAACGTCAAAGCCGTATTCCACCAGGGAAGCCGGGAGGAATCTGACGAGCAAGCCTCAATCCGAAGCTACCTCCTCGCCCGCGGGCTTTGGGATATCGACGCCGACATCGAGGCGATAACGGGAAAATACCTCCGGGTTACATACGGAGACGCGGCGGAGTATATCGCGGAATACCTGAATTTAATGCACTCTTCCGTAGCGCATGCCGACGACCTCGATCTGTATGACGAACCGTGGTACCACTACTTCGATTACCTCTCTCCCGCAAACCTTAAAAAATATGACGAATTGACGCTTTCGGCACTCAAAGCCGTTGAAGGAGATACCCAAAAAAGCTTATTTGTAAAAGAGATCCGTCTGAACGTCCTTTATGCGAGAATGACCCAAGGAGGGTTAAATACCGTCGATATGCGCGACGCGTTCAAAGAATTCAAAACGCTTTTGAAGGAGATCCCCGTCTCCCGCCCCTACGAAACAACGCCGCCGGACATGGAGGAGTTCATCGAAAAAACTTACCCCCGTACGCTCGCGTTGAAGTCGTTTGTGCAAGCCGTTGTCATCATCCTGGCGGTCGTCGTTCCGGTTTCTGTCACGGCGCTTGTCGTCTGTCGCTCAAATCACCCGAAGTCTGGAAAAAAACAAAAACCGCATACGCCCGGAAATCAGTCGGAATAACGCCGGGACGACAAATTTTCCCGCTTCACGTCTTTTCTCGCTTCACGTCTTTTATAAAAAAGCCGCTCCCGTTACGGAAGCGGTTTTCGTTTTATCGGTAAAAAAGAGAGGTTAAACCATGCCCGGAATTATTTATGCTTTCTCCGATCGGTTTTCGTCGCCGGCGGAGGGCGTTTTCAAAACGGAAGCGTAGCCGCCCTCCCCGTATTGGATACACCTCGAAACGCGACTCAGGGTTGCCGAAGAGATGTCGGTCTCCTGAATGACCTGCTGATATGTCTTCCCTTCAAGGAGAAGCTTCGCCGCACGCACGCGCTGCGCCATCTGTTCTAACTCCTTTGCAGTGCAAAGGTCGTTTAAAAAGTTCTCCGCCGTCTCTTTGTCGGGAATATTCAAAAAAGCCTCGTAAAGCTCAGTCATGAACTCAACAGGTATATGATTCATCTAGATTTCCTCCCTGCTCTTTTGAAGGAATGATTTCGTTTTTTCGGATTTTGGGTTCCCGAAAACATCTTCCGGGGTGCCTTCTTCCTCGATTATTCCGTCGTACATGAATATTACTTTATCTGCGACATGACGTGCGAACTCCATCTCGTGAGTAACGACTATCATCGTCCTGTCTGAGGATTTAAGCCCCTTTATGACCTTCAACACCTCTCCCGTCAACTCGGGATCCAAAGCGCTTGTCGGCTCGTCAAAGCACAATACATCGGGTTCCAGAGCAAGCGCTCTTGCAATCGCCACCCTTTGACATTGTCCGCCCGACAATTCGCACGGATACGCAGTCTGTCTGTCGCCCAGCCCTACCCGTTCCAACAGCTTTATCGCGCGATCGGTCATTACTTTTCCGATCTCGTTATCGAACAAGTTTTTACCGAATATATGTTTTGCTTTTATTTTGCGGCGCGTCTTTTCGTCGTTTAGGACGGGAATATCCCCTGCCTCTGCCGCATCGGCGGCAGAAGGATATAATATCTTGTTCCTTGCCGCCACCATTTTTTCGGCTATTTCTAGCGGAATCGTTTTTTCGATAGTTTCATTTAGCCGTGCTTTTAATTCTATGCGTTTTTCCGCCCTTTCCGATTCCGGTAAAGCGGCGACTTCTTTCAACTGTTTTTTGTATTCGGCTTTTGCCGCTTTCTTTTCGGCGTTCGCTTCTTTTTCTATTTGCTTTTTTG
>CALVTP010000062.1 GCA_944362765.1 uncultured Clostridia bacterium
ATAATCATATTGAACAAAGCAATATAAAACCGCCCGACAGGGCGGTTTTGCAATGTTTTCTTACTTGCTGTTTTGTCTTTTTGCCGTTTTGCCTTTTTGCCGTTTTCAGTTTTTTTGCTTTTCGGATTTTAACAATTCAACGATCTCTTTTAAAAGCTTTTCCGTTGTTTCCGTCGAGGATTGTCGTTCCTTTTCAGCTGTAGTTGCGTCGGCGGCGGCAACTTCGGCGGCGGCTTCCTCGGCATTTTCGTCTTTATGGATGGCGGAGTTGAGCTCCTCTTTGACTTTGCTGCCCGCTTCCTTTATCTTGTTGAAGGCTTTGACGATGAGGAAGAGCACGATGGCGGTGCAAAGGAAGGTGATTATTGCGCTGATGACTGCGCCCCAATCGAGAATCAACGCCTCGGTTATGATGTTGCCGCTTTCGTCGGTGACCGCTTCGCGAAGAACTGTCTGGAGAGCGCCGGTATCGCCCGCGCCGGGGATCCAGTCGATGAGCGGAGTCAGGATGTTTTTGACCAAAGAATTGATTATCGCGGTGAACGCGCTGCCGATTATCATACCGACGGCGAGGTCCATGACGGAACCGCGGTTTATGAATGTCTTGAATTCGGATAAAAGTTTTTTCATTACGTTTCTCCTTTGCGTTTTGTCCGCCGCATATGATACCACCGCGGGTGCGCACTTGCAAGCGAATTAAACGAAAAATGGAGTAAAAACTATATATTTCCGAATAAAAGCGCCCCGCCGCGTGCGGAGCGCTAAAGGTATATCGACAACGTTTTGTCATGCTGCGGGCTGCAGCATGAGGTCCGACCTTCCCGGGACGGTGTTGTTTTCGACGGGCACATGGTTTTCGACGTTGAACGCCATGTCGCCGTCGGAGTCGATGAAAAGCGTGATGTTGCCGTGGCGGTTGGTGCGGTAAGTGACTATGCCGCGGTCGAACAGTCTGTTCATTACCGTCGCGGCGGGGTGACCGTATGCCTCGCCGTCGTCGCACATGATAACGCAATATTCGGGAGTTACGAGGTCCAGAAACGCCTCGGACGTCGAGGATGTCGAACCGTGGTGACCGATCTTTATGAAATCGACGTCGAGCTCTCCCGCATATGTATCCATGAACCATTCCTCGGTCTCGGTCGTGGCGTCGCCGGTGAATAAAAGAGTTCTCGAAGCCGTTTCTACGATTATTATCGGGCTCATGCCGTTGGAAACTTCGCCGCCGTAATCGGTGCCGCCCGTGGGGATGAAGCGGTCGTAACCGGGAGCGTATATCGTCATGGAATAACTTTCGGCGTCGAGAAGCGTATAAGTTTCGCCGTCGGAGTCTATCGGAACGATATTGGCGCCCGTCTCGGCGGCGGCTTCCGCTTTGAAGTTTATGTAGGATTGAGTGTCCTTATCGCAGTCGTTGTAATAGATATTGGCTACATCGAAAGCCTCCAGCACTCCGTCCGCCATATTATAGTGGTCGGTGTCGGGGTGGGTGATGATGAGGTAATCCAGGCTGAGGTCGCCAAGAACTTCGCCGACGTAGGCGACCATTTCGTTCTGATATCCTTGCGTATTGGAATAGGCGGTGGTGCCGGAGCCCGCGTCTATCATCACCGAAGTGCCGTCGTTAAACAGGAGTAATATCGCGTCGCCCTGACCGACGTCGATGAAGTGGGCTTCGAAAGCGACGTCCTGCAACAAAACGGTGCCGTCTTCGGCAACGAGATTGCCGCCGATACCGGTAAAGACGCTTTCTTTGTCGTGATTCTTATCGTCGGTGCCGGACGAACCGATCTTGTCTATCAATTGTTGTCCGACAGGGGAGTAAGCGAGCGCTACCAACAGTCCCGCCAGCACAACCAGCGCAATTATGATAAGAAGAACGGTTTTCCCGGATACATTAGAGCGTTTTGCCATATTCCTTCTCCTTTGCGACCTCCGCGCAAACGGCAGCAAATACCTGCGCCGCATCTGAACCGTGAGGAAAATATATTTTCGGCTGCCGCACTATTATAGTAGCATAGCTTTCTGAAATATTCAACTCCCAAACTCGCCGGCGGTGCTTCTCTGTCGGCTGAGCGGTTGCTTTGAGCCTTCCGATTTTATCGGCTTTCCGCAAGCTTTAAGCCGGAGACGAAGATTTTTTCCGTCGTTTTTTGCTCAAAAAAAGCCCGCGTTCGGCGAGCTCTTTCGTCATTTTATCATGTAATTTAAAGCCTATTTCAATCTTTTAACGAAGTCGCGCATGACCTCGGAAATTTTGATTTGTTGCGGACAGACTTTTTCGCAGGATCTGCAGCCTATGCACGCCGAAGGTTGTTTGTCCTCGGGAACGGCTGAAAGCGCCATCGGGGCGATGAACCCGCCGCCCGTGAAGCGGTGCTCGTTATACAGGGCGATAAGCTCCGGAATATCGAGGTGCTTTGGACAATGCGAGGTGCAATAGCGGCAGGCAGTGCAGGGGAGCTTGGCTTCCGATATCATTCTGTCGGCGATTTTTTCGAGCGCCGTCAATTCCTCCGCCGACAGGGGGTTCCCCGTGTTGAATGTTTTGAGGTTATCCGCTACTTCCTCCAAAGTCGACATGCCGGAGAGGGTGACTTTTACCTCCGGGATCGCTTGAAGGAATCTGAACGCCCATGAAGCGATCGATTCCTCGGGGCGGAAGCGCTTCAATACCGCTTCGTCTTTTGCTTCCAGCGCGGCAAGGCGCCCGCCGCGCACCGGCTCCATCACCCACACGGGGATGGAATACTCCTTCAGAAGCTCGACTTTTTCACGTGCGTCCTGGAACTTCCAATCGAACCAATTGATTTGTAGTTGGCAAAACTCCATGTCGGAGCCGTATGTTTCTAGAAAACGCCGGATTACCCCTAAATCGCCGTGCGCCGAAAAGCCGAGGTGCTTTATCCTGCCTTCGTCCCTGAAACGCTTCAATACCGAGAAGGTGTGATATCTCTCCTCGTCCAGATAGGCGTCGATATTCATTTCGCAAACGTTGTGAAACAGATAGAAATCAAAGTAGTCCGTCCCGCACCTTTCCGATTGTTTGTTGAATATCTCCTCCGCTTTTCCGAAGTTGTTGAGGTCGTACCCCGGGAACTTGGTGGCAAGGAAGAAGCTCTCCCTCGGGTACTTTTTAAGAAGCTTTCCGACTGCCGGCTCCGACTCGCCGTCATGGTACCCCCACGCCGTGTCGAAGTAGTTGACCCCGCCTTCTATCGCAAGCTCGAACATCCTTTCGGAAAGCTCAAAGTCGATATCGCTGTATACGTCGTTTTTGACCGGGAGACGCATTGTCCCGAACCCCAACGCCGATATTTTTTTCCCGTTAAAATCACTATATTTCATATCCGTTTCTCCTTCAATAAAAGTTCCCATCTCCATTTTACCACAAAATTCCCGTTTGTAAAATATCGTTTTATTATACTTTATCATTCTTTCAACCTCTGAAACTCCTCCTCCAAGTATTGTCCTTCGCCTCCTCCGTCGCTTTTTTGCCGGCTTCGACAAAATTAATCAAAATTTACCCTTCGATTTTGTTGACAAATCCCTCCCTTGTTGTTATTATAATAGAGCTGTCGCGGGGTGGAGCAGTTGGTAGCTCATCGGGCTCATAACCCGAAGGTCATGTGGTTCAAGTCCCATCCCCGCCACCAAAACGAATATAAGGGCGCATCTAGCGCCCTTTTTCGTTTGCCGTCTTCGGTCATTTACCTGTCTTGGTAAACTCCCTCCCAAAATGAATATAAGGGCGCATCTAGCGCTTTTTTTCGTTTGTGGGTGGCGGTCATTTACGTTTTAGTAAACTCCCTTACCCCCAAATCGAAAGAAAAACGCTATCTGCAACCCTTCTATTCATTTTGTGGTCTCGGATAATTTGGCGGTGTTGTGATTTTTTATTCTGCAACCCTTCTCTTCGTTTTGGATCCTTAGCCAACGTTTGTCTACATTGTTTTGCGGCGGTCATGTACTGGTCAGTGTACACTCCCTCCCAAAATGAATATAAGGGCGCATCTAGCGCCCTTTTCCGCACTCGCGACCGCGGTCACATAGGTGACTATGCTCCCTTGTCTCTCGTACGGAAGAAGTGCGCTATCTGCAACCCTTCTATTCATTTTGGGTATTCGGATAATTTGGCGGTGTTGATATTTTTTATAGGTTGATAGTTTTGTTATTCATTTTTGGGTCTCGGATAATTTGGCGGTTTTTTAAGTTTTTTATGTTGATAGCTCTGATGTTCGTTTTGGGGTCTCGGATAATTTGGCG
>CALVTP010000063.1 GCA_944362765.1 uncultured Clostridia bacterium
GCCTCCGGGCAAGCCTGAACGGCAGCCGATATCGCTTCGCCTGCGGCGGCGGTCCTGTATGTGATCTCGGCAATCGGAATACCGCCTGCGACCAAAGCTTTTACGACGTTAACGCCTTCTTCGGCGGAGCCGACTTTGACGACCGGCACGATTTTGATTTCCGATATCTTTTGAAAAGACATTCCCTTAACTCCGTATATAAAAAAGTTATTTTTATTATATACTCGTGCGCGCGCTACGTCAACAATTATCTTTAAATATCTGCCTTTCTTCTCCGGACGGACGCTTTTTAACGATTTTTAAAGCCCGTATTCGGTAAAATCTCCCGCTTTCTCTTGATATCCCGATCGATTTTTAGTATAATTCCGCCATGAGTAAACTCCTTGTCGCCCCCGGAAGCGACCCCTATATCAATCTTGCCGCCGAAAGTCTTCTCCTGCGGGAAGCAGCGGAGCCGACGCTTTATCTGTGGGTGAATTCCCCCTCCGTAATCGTCGGCGTCAATCAAAATATTTTGAAGGAAGCGGACGCGGAATATCTTAGATCAAATGGCGTCCCCGTGGTCAGGCGGACAACGGGAGGCGGAGCCGTTTATCACGATTTGGGTAACCTTAATTACTCTTTTATTATCCCAAACTCAATTTATTCCGTAGAGCGTCAAAACCGGGTGATCTCGGACGCGCTTCGGAAATTTTCCGTTGAAGCGCACTTTTCGGGACGAAACGACCTCGTAGTCGGCGTTAGAAAGGTGGGCGGCGCAGCATATAAAAAGAGCGTCCCGAATTCCCTTCATCACGGCACATTACTTGTAAATCTGGATATCGGGGCTGCCACGGCGGCGCTGACTCCCGCCCCCGAAAAGCTCGAATCTAAGGGTGTGGACTCCGTTAAAAGCCGCATTGCAAACCTCTCCGAATTTTCCGACGCGGTAAATGTCGCGACGCTCTCCGCCGCCCTCATAGAAGCCTTCGGAAGGGAGTACGGCGATTATACGGAACTCGCCTTCCCGCGCGACAGATGTCTTTCCGAGGCGGCGCGGCTCGCTTCCGAAGATTGGCTTTACGGAAGGGAGCCTCCGTTCTCTCACGAGATGCGTTTCGTGATAAACGGAGAGCGGATTGCCGTCCGCCTCGATTTCAGGGAAGGACGGATAGTCGATGTTTCAGCCGTCGGCGACTTTTTGGACGGAGAACTACCCGAAAAGCTGCGCCCGCACTTAATCGGAAAGAGCCTTTCGGAGATAAAGGGGCTTCCGGATCTTCTCGAAAGCCTGCTGTCCGGTCGGTTCAGAGTGTAATCAAACCCGTTCCCGAGGCAATTAAAGAGTGAAGCAATTAAAGAGTATTGTAAATTTATAAAAATAATTATATAATATCGATATCGGGAACCTTTCAAGGGGGACTGTTCGGAGCATCGGAGCATGAAAATCTTGTTCAAACACACCCTGCATTCCATCGGGAAAAACCCGGTGCAGACGATTATAATGGTGATTTCGGTCATCATAGTCACCGCCTGCGCCCTCCTTTGTCTGAACATTTCGTCGATTTTCAGGCAGACCGCCGAATTGTGGGGTCCTTCCGCATTCGGCAGCGGAAATTATTGCATCTACTGCAATGCGGGAGATTACTACCATGAAAACGGTGACAAAATCACTCCCGAGGAGCAGTACCGCGAAATCGAAACTTTTGTAGAAAGTCTGGGAGGAAATGCCTTTTTCCAATCTCAGTCGGCGGTCTTTTTGGAAACCGACGGACACACCGTACAGGCGACGGCAAACTATGTGGAAAACCTGGACGACGCCAACAAACGTACCTCAGCCAGGATATTGGAAGAAACCGCCCCCTCTTCGGAATACCCGAACGCATACATATCCTTTAAGTTTGCCGAACTTACAGGGCTCGCTCCGGGAGATACTTTTACGATAAAAGGAAGCGACGATAAAATTTTCGTGAGAGGAATCTCCGATAATTACGGCTTGTATTACGGGCCCACAAACGTAAAAGTCGCCATCGAAGATAAAGACGTATGGGACCGCTCCAAGATGATCTGCACGGTCTATCTTCCCGAGTCGATGAGCGACGCCGATTTTTCGGCGCGGTTTAATGCCGAAAAAAACGCAGGAAATATAAAAGCCGCTTCGCTTTTGTCGGAACCGATGAGCCATTATCAGGCGATGGTCGACGACTCCGTCCGTAACAGCATGAAGCTTGTCGGTATTGCCGCGGGGGCTATCGGTGCCGTCATGGCGGTGCTGCTTGCCTCCTCGTTTACCGTCATCGTGAGAGCGCGCTCGGAAGAACTTATCCGTTTTAAAACGGCGGGCGCCACTCCGATGGAATCGGCGGCTATACTCTTTACCGAATCGATAACCTACTCCGTCATCGGCGGCGCAACAGGCTTGGGAGCGGGGCGGCTTATGATAGCAGCCGTGGAAGGTTCGCTGAAAGGCACTCTCATGACGGGTACCATCGGCGCAACCCCGATAAGTTACCTCTATGCCATTTTAATAGGTATCGGTGTGGCTCTTCTTTCCTCCGCCATCCCCGCAGTCATTCTGGGCGTAAAGCCTATAAGGGAGCTGACCGGCGGAAAAATAAAAATAGCGCGGCGTCCCCTTTTCGTTCCCGCCGTATCGGGAGTGGCGCTGACCGTCGCGGGTGCGGTTTGGGTCTCCCGCTCGGAATACGAAACGACGCCCGCGTTTTTACTTGTAGCGGGGCTTGCCGTCCTCATTCCCACCTTCATCCCCCTCCTGATTTGGGGAATTTCCAAGATCTGCGAGCGCTTCTCCGGGGCGGTGCTCTTAGCCCCCGCTGCGGCGGGAAGAAATCACGGTGTGCGCTCCGCCGCCGTCATGACGACGGCGCTCATCACCTTTGTCTCCTTCGGCGCAGCCATATTGAATGTGGTGGGATACAGCTCCGTTTCCACTTACGAACGGCTGCAATCGGACTATGTCATAAATTTCGCAAACGTCGAAGCCGACGGCTTAGATCGCTACGACAGAGCCGAGGAAGTTGTCCGTCGCGCCAAAGAGCTCGATTACGTCGAAGACGCTGCGCTTGTCAAACTGATAGGCGCCTCGGCGACGAAGATTTCGAACGGCTCACGGCTGGGCGAGCTTCGCCTGTACGGCGTCGAAAGCTCCGCCGACCTTAAATTCGTGGCTCCAGACTGCCCCGAAAAGTATTTCGAAGCCTTCGACTCCACCCCGAACGCCGTCATTATAAGTTCGGCTCTCGCCTACGGCTGGGGGATGGAAATAGGAGAAGAGATAAAGTTGTTGAATGACGGACTCTTTGAGACTGACGCTGACGGAGCCCCCTTCACTGTCGTCGGCATCGACGAAACGGTGACCGGAAACGACCAGATGTTGATAATCAAGTACTCCGATTTCGATAACTATGGCGACATAACCGTCTCCTTAAACGCCGATTCAAGCCGCTTCGACGACCTCCGTGAGGAATTCGAAACCGACTATGTCACCGTCATGTACCGCGAGGACTTCTATTCCGGCGAAGGCATGGACAAAATTCAGGTCGGCAACCTTCTCCCCGCCTTCCTGACCATAATCTACGGCATATCCGCAATGGGACTTATAAATCTGTTGGTCATCTCCGCCGCCGAAAGAAAGGAGGAGTTTGCCACATTGCGCCTCGCGGGAGCCGACCCCGGGAAAGGCGCCGCGTACATCGCTTCGGAGTCCCTCGAAACAGGTGCATTAACCTTTGTCGCCGGTTTCCTGTGCGCCTCGCTTATCTCAATGACCTCGAAGGGCATCGGCTCTATAATCGGAAAATACACCTTCCCCGAATTTTTCACCACCGACAGCCTGCTGTTTGCGGGGGTGGGCTCGGCAATTTTCATGGTGGCAAACTTCCTTGTAAACTTTGTCTCGTTTTTGCTGTCGGGCTACCGCACTCTCGGAACAAGGCAGGGCTGAGAAAGCGTTTTCGGATGCCGATTTTCAGGCGGCTAGTTAAAAATATTTTCACTTACCGGTACCGGCTTTAAAGCGCTGTCAGTATAAAATTCGAGAATTTTTCCGAGCGCCTTCAAAGTGTGCTCCGTCGGGTGCATCAATATCAATTCGCCGCTTTGGGTATCCTGAGTAGCGCGTTTGTATACCAAATCCGGATTTTTATCGCGCCAATCTACCGTATCGCGCGACCACATAACAACGGTATATCCCAAGTCTTCCGCGGCATTAAACATTTCCTG
>CALVTP010000064.1 GCA_944362765.1 uncultured Clostridia bacterium
GCGTACATATTCTTTATCTCTATCCGCTCGCCGTCTATCTCCGCAAAGCCGCTCCAAAGCCCGTGCACCTGGTGGCAGCTGAATTGAATAACGCCCAGATCCAGCGGGTTGGCGTTGTCGAAAAACGGTACCATCGTCATGTCGAACCTGCCGTCCTCGGAGACGAAGTGCCACGGCTCCATCCATCTCCCGTCGGGCTCCCTTTCGAGAGCGACGGCGCCTATCTTGTGCGCCTTGCCGTCTAAAAAGAGCATCGTTTCGGTGGCGTTCGATTCGTCGCCTATACCCCAGGTCAGTTCGAATCCGAAGATCCTCCCGTCGGGAAGTCTCGTCGAGCCGTTCCCCCAATACCAGAAGTTTTTATAGGGCCAGGCGCCTCTTCCCCAGTCCAGAACGGCAAACGCCTCTTCTTCTCCGAATTCCCACAACTTTTCACCCTTGTAGTCGACGTAACCCGACGCGGGCATGCAATTTATCTTGTCGGTATAGAAAAAACGCGCCGGCGTCCCGAACGGAAACAAGATCGTTATCGACTCCCCGACGCCAATGGTGTGCGCCGAGAAGGCCGCTTCGAATTTTTTGTCCCGGTAGCTCACCCGACGCGTCTTGCCGTCGAAATCTATCGTCATTTTGGCGCCGCACGCGGAAAATTCGAAGTGGTGCGGCTCGGAGGAATTCAACGGCGGCACCGCCCGCCTGACGGTAAACGGCATTATCCCCGCTCCGCCCTTCTTTTCGCCCGTCATGAGGTCGACGTATGAAATCGTCGCCGCGGCTCCCAGCGCGATATTGGCAAAATTTATCTGCAACATCTTTTTTCCGTCGGAGACCTGATAAAAATCCCACTCTTTCAGCCTTAGTTTGTTCCTGACCGCCTCGCGATTGTAGATATAGAGGTTTTTACGGCAGTAGCCGGGCTTGAAAGGTTCCCCCTCCTCGGTCAGCAGCGGGGTGCGTTCGGTTATCTCTCGTTGCACGTTCATACAAGCTTCCTCCGTTATTTTATCCGCTTTAAGCGGAAAGTATTCCCGTATTCATGCTTCGCCGTACGGATATGCCCTTTTAAGACCTTCCATATGCGATATGCCGCATACGGACATACCCGCCCGCTCCGGTTTAAATGAAATCCTTTATCAGCGAATAAAGTTTCCGGTTGTCTTTGACATAACCGACATGACTTTCGCCGGGGAGAATTTCCAGCCGCGAGTTGGGGATCAGCGAGTGTTGAAGAAGGGCGTCTTCCCGCGTTACCAAGTCCCGCTCCCCCACAAGAATGAGGACGGGAATATCGATTTTTTTAAGTTCGTCCGGTTCGAAGCGCGGTTCGGTAATCATGAGATTCAGGAACTCGGAATGCGTAATTCGGTATCCTAATTTAAACAGTTTCAAGCTTGACGGCTTCAGACCTTCCGGGGAAAGATTGCCGCCTGAAAGCACCGCTTTCCCGATAAGACCGGGGTACTTGACCATCGCTTTCAACGCCGTTATGGCGCCGTCGGAAAAGCCGACCACCGACGCACCGGTTATTCCAAGGTACTCGATTATTCCTTTCAGATCCTCCGCAAAATAGTCGTAACCGAGCGGGGCGTAGCTGCTCTTCCCGTGCCCTCTCGTGTCGGGTAAAACCACCTTATACCCCGTCCCGAAAAGTGCGGGCATATCTTTGAAGAGCTTGCCGCTCTCGCCGTTTCCGTGCAGAAAAACGAGGGGTTGCCCTTCCCCCGAAATTTCTACATTCACCGAAACTTCTTTCAGCGGTATTCTCATATGCATATTTTAGCATACGGGCACCCTTCTTTCAAGAGGGAAAAGCGCTTCTTTCCCGATTGGCGCGTAAAGCAGAACGGCAGTAAGAGTACAAGCGGTTTATTTACCGCAAAAATCAAAGATTTTTTGAATCTGCTGTTGATTTTCCCGGGAAATCATTATACAATATAGTTAATATAAAACATAACTTACAGGCATACGCGTCGGGTTAAGGCTCGGTCTCAGCCGCACTCAGCCGTTTAAAACGCCCGGCGTTACGGCTTACTTTACGTGGCTTAAATGCGCTTGTCGGGCTGAATTATTTCGCTTCTTTTGATAAATTACCCGGTCAAGGAGGGACGGATAATGAAATTGAAGTATGTTATAGTCGTTCTGATGGTGATGGCGACGGTATTGACAATAGCTTTTACAAGCGCCGGCGCCACCGTTATTCCGCGCGTCGATCCGAGAAGCTACCCGCCGCTGATGTTTGACGAAAACGGAGAATTTACCATCCTTCACCTTACCGATTTTCATGAATATATGCTGGTTGAGGGGGCAACCATCGCCGATTTAATGCCGATGGACACTTTAAAACCACGCCTGACGGAATTTATCGACAGTTGTTTAAATGAAGTGGAGCCCGACCTCGTCGTGCTGGGAGGCGACAATATTTTCGGACTGAGCGCCCTTGCCGAGATGACGGATCCGCCCGTAAGCATTCTTACCTACCGCGCTATCGCCGAATTTTTCGAAGCACGCGGGCAATATTGGACTTTGACGTTCGGGAACCACGATTCCGAATCGCTGCTGGACAAGATAGACTTTATGAACGAAGTCATAAAATACGACTACTTTATCGGCGGTACGGACGACGAAAACTACTTCTCCGCCGAAATTTTCCCTTCCGATATCGTCATCGGCAATTCGCACGCCGATAACTATGTAGGTAACTACTCCATCCCCGTTTATACCAATAACGGCTATGATATCGCATACAACATCTTTGTTCTGGACTCCGGCTCATACACGCTGACGCCGCCGCCGGAAGTTCCTTATATGGCAATTTCCGAGGAACAGACGGAATGGTATCTCGGTGAGTCCTATAAACTCGAAGAGGAGACGGGACGCATTATTCCCGCCGTAATGTTTACGCATATCCCCTTTATCGAGATGCAGGAAGCCTATGAACAAGGAAACGTCCTGGACGGCTCCCCCGCGGGATGGGCGCTTTCGACGACAAGATCCCCTATCTATGACGCCATTACCTCGCGCGGCGACGTCAAAGCCGTCTTCTTCGGACATATGCACGGCTCCGACCTCACCGTCTTTGATGAAGCAAACGGCAACAAACTCCTGATGTGCATGACGAAGGCAGCACAGTCCTCCGGTTACGACGACGTCGACTCCGTCCTCGGTATGCGCGTCATAACTCTCCGCGAAAACGGCTCGATGTCTACATACTCCGGCGATTCGACGGGTTACCGCGGAAGAGAGGTAAGCCCTGAGGAGATTGACTGAAAAGGGATATTCCGGTAAATAGTGCCTGACTTACCCCTTTTCACTTCCTTTAATGTTGACTGCGGGGGCGGTGTGTGCTAAGATTAAATAGATAAAATTTTAAAGGAGCAGCTATGCCGAAAATCATCGTAGACTGGAAAACCATCACCGACTTCGTTCGCGACGCCTTCATCGGAGTGGGCGTTCCCGAAAAAGACGCCGAAATATGCGCCGACGTCCTCATCGAATCCGACAGAAGAGGAATAGAATCCCACGGAGTCAACCGCTTCAAACCCATTTATATCGACCGCATAAAGGCGGGTATCCAAAACCCCGTCACTAATTTCGAAATAATCCGCGAAACTCCCACCACAGCCGTCGTCGACGGACATGACGGAATGGGTCAGGTCATCGGCTACCGTGCCACCGAAATGGCTATCGAAAAAGCCAAAAAGTACGGAATGGGCATGGTCGCAGTCAGAAATTCCTGCCACTACGGCATTGCGGGCTACTACGCTACGATGTGCACCAAAGCGGGCATGATCGGTATAACCGGCACCAACGCCCGTCCTTCCATAGCTCCTACGCACGGAGTCGAAAACATGCTCGGCACCAATCCGCTGACCATCGGCTTCCCGACCGACGAGGAGTTCCCCTTCGTCATCGACTGCGCCACCTCCATTACCCAGCGCGGAAAACTTGAATACTTTTCACGCTTGGGGCTTCCTACCCCGAAAGGCATGGTCATCGGGCGCGACGGCTCCGCGAGAACGGATACCGACCAAATTTTGAAAGACCTGAATACGGGCGACGCCGCTTTGGCGCCTTTAGGCGGTATCGGCGA
>CALVTP010000065.1 GCA_944362765.1 uncultured Clostridia bacterium
AATTCATTTATTAACTGGGACTTCTCCTTCCTCCATGCAGGTGACGCTATTAAAAAACTCGACGGCGCCGGCGTAGCGAACATTGCTTTGCTGTATATCCCCGTTTCATTCGTGGTCTTTGCCGAACACCTTGCCGACCATAAAAACATTTCCAACATCATCGAAAAAGACCTGCTGACGAACCCCGGCTTGCACAGAACGCTGCTGGGCGACGGTATCGGTTCCTTTGTCGGCGCCGTATTCGGCGGCGCTCCGAACACCACTTACGGCGAATCCGTAGGCTGCGTTGCTATCACCAGGAACGCTTCCGTTTTGTCGATCCTCGGCGCATCCGTCATGGCGATAATTTTGGCGTTCTGTTCCCCCATAGTTGCCTTTATGGAAACTATCCCCAGCTGCGTTATGGGCGGCGTTTGCCTGTCGCTGTACGGATTTATCGCAGTTTCCGGTTTGAATATGTTAAGAGGTATCGACCTCGGCGAATCCAAAAACCTCTTTGTCGTCTGCTCGATATTGATTGCGGGTATCGGCGGACTGTCGCTGAAGTTCGGAGGCGACACCACAGGGGAAAACCCGGTCATCGAGATTTCAAATATCGCGACCGCGTTGATAATCGGTATTGCCGTAAATCTTATCTTCAAAGAAAAGAACAACGCAGAGCCCGCCGACTCCGTACCTTCGGGCTATGCAGAAGTCTCCAAAGGCGTTTCCGCTCCCGAAGAAATCAACGTCATCACCGAAGACGCCGAAGGACACATCATTGAAAGCGCGGACGAAAAGAAAGCTGTCGACGCAGTTTCCGAAAACGCTGACAATCAATAAATACAGCAACACAATTTTATGCTAACTTTTTAATCCCGCCCGAACAGGGCGGGATAAAGGAGATTTTATGAAAGATTATCCTAACGTAACTGTCTTCCATCATCCTCTTATTCAACATAAAGTCGCTATATTGCGCGACAAGGATACCGGTACCAAAGACTTCAGAGAGTTGGTAGAAGAGATCACCGCTCTGATGACCTTTGAATGCTTAAAGGACGTGCCCACCAGAAAAGTCATGGTCACCACTCCTCTCGAAAAGACGGAGCAGACCATCGTCATAGAAAATTCCGTCGCCATAGTGCCGGTATTGCGCGCGGGGCTCGGTATGGTCAACGGCGTACACAGACTCTTCCCGACGGCAAAAGTCGGTCACATCGGCATGTACCGTGACGAAGAGACGTTGGAGCCGAAGGAGTACTATTGCAAGCTTCCCGACGGCATAGAGGATAAGATAGCCATCATTCTCGATCCGATGCTGGCAACGGGCGGTTCGGCAAACGCCGCTATCGACCTCCTCAAAAAGCGGGGCTGCCGCGACATCAGGCTGATGAATATCATTGCTGCTCCGATAGGGGTGGAAACGGTTAAAGAAGCTCATCCCGACGTCAAAGTCTTCATCGCCTGCCTCGACAGGCAGCTGAACGAGAGGGGTTACATTCTCCCGGGACTTGGCGACGCGGGCGACAGGCTGTTCGGCACGAAGTAGTCAGCCGACTTTACGGTAAGGATGAGAATCGACAAAAAGAAAGTTCCGAAATACATCGGTTATTACGGTATTCTGACCGTTCTGGCATTTTTAAGGGCGCTCGGAACCTATGTTTTCATAGTCCCGAACGCCTTCGCGCCGGGCGGCTTCGGCGGTATCGCTTCCATTGTCTATAACGTGGTGGCGATTTTCGATATAAAGCTCGCCGAGACATGGTTCAACCCCGCCGTTACCGTCTTTGTATTGAATCTTCCCGTCGTAATAGCGGCGTTTTTCACGCTGAATAAGCGTTATGCGATAAATTCCACCATTGTTGTGGCGTTTTACTCGGGGTTTATGGGGCTTTTCAGCCTCGTCGATTTTCCGATTTATACGGGCTCGGGACCCGACTCCGGCATGACAGTGCTTGCAGCCATTGCGGGCGGCGTGTTGTGCGGCGTTTCGCTTGGCGGAACACTCCTTACAAATTCCAGCTGCGGCGGTACCGACATCATCGGGAAAATCGCCTACGAGAAAAATCCCGACGTCAACGTCCAATGGCAAATTTTCATCTTTGATTCCATAGTGGTGCTCTTTTCGGGCGCCATGGGACTTATCAATATCGAAGGTCAGGACGCCAACACCATCTTCACCAACGTCGCTACGCCGATTTTTTATTCGTTCATTACTCTTTTTGTCACCAGCGAAGTGGCGGATGTCGTCACGAACGGACTGCAATCTTCGGTCGTGTTCAATATCGTCACCTCAAAGCCCGATGAATTAAGCGCCGCCATCGTCTCGAAATTACACCGAGGCGCCACAAAATATACCGGCGAAGGGGTGTACACCCACGCCGAACGCTTTATTTTGGTATGTGTGATCAGAAGGAGACAGTCCACCCAGCTGAAAAAGCTTATAAAAAGTATCGATCCCGAATCCTTTGTCTATATCACCAAAGCTAAGGAAGTCAACGGCTTCGGCTTCCGCAGCGGCAATTGAGGTCAATATGTATCTGAGTTTATTAAATTACAGAGTCACCGAAAGTCATTTTAAAAGTAATCCCATTCCGAAAGGGATCGTCAACTTCCGCATCAACCCCAATATCCGCATGGACGTAAGAAAGGGGGCGGAGGACTTCGTTCTAGCCATTACCGTCACCGTAAAAGGGGGCGAAAACGACAAATTGCCGTTCGAATTCGAGGTCAAGCTCGTCGGGAACTTTAAAATTTCCGACAAGGACGCCGACGTCGATCTGATGCGCATCGAGGCTTCGAAGCAACTGTATCCCTACGTCAGAAGCTATGTGGCGACAATGACCTCAAACGCCAACATCGTAAGCTATCATCTGCCGCTTATCGATTTTGACAGGGTGCAGGCAACAAAGCAAACCGAGGTGACGAAGCCCAACCCCGGCACACAGCAGACGGCTCCTAAAAAGGGCGATTCGATAATCATTCGTCCGATAGACGAGGTTTAAGCAATGGAAAACCGCAAACTCACCAAAGCCAAAAAAGTAATTGATATTAGTAGTTGCAAAAACTTGTTTCCGGTGATATAATATATAAAGCCGACAGCCGAACGGCTCAAGGCGTAGAAAATATGCTTAAAAACTTAATGCGAAAGTAGTTCAACGGTAGAATCCCGGCTTCCCAAGCCGGTTGTTGCGGGTTCGAATCCCGTCTTTCGCTCCAATCGGCAAAGGGAGAGCGTGTGCTCTCCCTTTGCCGATTGGAGCGAAAGACGGGATAGCGCACCCGGCATTGGAGCGAAGCGACAATGCCAGGGTGCGCAAGTTTGCGCCGTGCGCAAACCTGACGAACCTGAAGGAAGCTATAGTGAGCAAAAAGGAAAATATCAC
>CALVTP010000066.1 GCA_944362765.1 uncultured Clostridia bacterium
GTGCCCGGTGGCGGAGCCGACGTCCGTCCTTGTGTCGGTAGCGTCGCAATTATCGCAAATCGCCGTTTCCGTGCCGTCCGATGTACAAGTGGCGTTGCCGTCCGACACGTAGTTAGTAAAGCTGTGCCCGGTGGCAGCGATAGTTTCCGTCCGCGTTTCGTCGCAATTACCGCAGGTATACGTTTTTACACCGTCATCAGTGCAGGTTGCCGCGGTAGTCACTTCGCCAGGATCCCAATCGTGCCCGGTGGCAGCGATAGTTTCCGTCCGCGTTTCGCCGCAATTATCGCAGGTATACGTTTTTACACCGTCATCAGTGCAGGTTGCCGCGGTAGTTACTTCGCCGCCATTCCAATTGTGCCCGGTGGCAGCGACGTAATCGGAACGGTAATTCCTGCCGCATTCCGTGCAGGTATACTCGGTATAGCCGTCGGCGGTGCAGGTGGGAGCCACTACCGTCACCTCTTCCGCGGGCGTGTGTCCGACAACGCCGACCGTAATATACGCCGCAAAGCCGTTGACCTTCAATGTAATTATGGCGTTGCCGACGCCGACACCGGTGACCAAGCCATCCTCGACGGTGGCAATATCTTCGTCGGAAGAAGTCCACGTAACACTCGTTACAACGACGTCGGAGGGATTCAGAATGTAGCCGATGAGATAGCTTTCGTCAAGGCACAATACCAATGCTCCGCTGTCGGGAATGACATCGGTGATCGCTTCTTCTTCCGCCTCTACCGTCACCACGCAAGAAGCCGTGTACCCGCCGTCCAACGTCGTCACGGTAATATTGACCGTACCCGCACCGACAGCCACTACTCTTCCCGATGAAACCGTGGCTACGTTGTTGTTGTCGGAGCTCCAGATTACCGCGCTGTTGCTTGCGCCCGAGGGAAGTACCTCAGCCGTCAAGACAGCCACTTCACCTTCCGTTAAATTAAGCGTCCGAGAGGAGATCTCCACGCCTGTCACCGGGACTTCACGGCTGTCGACGGTAATAGGTTGAAGCGCCGTTTTCCCTCTGTAACTTACCGTGATTGCGGTGTCGGTGGTTTTCAATGCTCTGTACGGCTCGGTGTCATAAGTGGTTATCAATTTTTCGGTGCCGTTCTGGTAGTAAACCTTGACTTCCATGCCCGATCTGCTGAAATAGTCGCCCGAAATATATTCTGTCTTGGAAGGCGGAGTGACTATCTCGATCCTGTCGACGATTCTCTCCTCCACTACGTCGCCGATGAGCTCGATAAGCTTCATTAATTCGTTGGCAAAATCCTTGTTGATGTCACATAAAATGCCACCGGTACGCAGTGTCAGCTCTTCGTAATCATCAAAATAATTTGTTGAAGTTACTATGGAAGTGATGATATCGTCCGAAACCAACAAATCAATCATCTCGTCCATATCGCTTATACCGAACTTATTGTATGTCTTGTAGTCCGCATCTGTAATTCCGATGAAGAACTTCGCCGCATCCTCGCGAAGATCCAATCTCCTCGCGGTCTCCAATGCGTCAATGATGGTTTCCGGATTGTCTCCGCCGCCCGAAGCTGTCAGGCTGCCCACTTCTTCACGGAATGCCTCAATATCTATGTACCAATTTTCGGAGAAATACATGTGTACCTGCGTTTGCTCGCCGGAAGCGGTAAGCTGACAATCCCTGTACTCCACAAGCGCCCAACGCACATTGATTCCGATATTGTATAATTGTTCCGCAAAATCAATGACGTTATCGCGGACATTTCTTATCTCATTACCCATTGAACCCGTCGTGTCAACAACGAAAACTACGTCGACAACGCCTATCATTGTCGAAGAAACGGTAACCGTAGCATAGGTTTCGGGAGCCAATTCTTCATCTAGTTTGAATCCCGCGGGGACGGTGACGCTGCCGCGGATGGTATAGGAGCCTTCGAGCGCGCAATTGTAATCCACTGCATTCCACTCCACTTCGAAGGTGTAAATTTCACCATCTGCTGCATGCCCGCCAATCGTCCCGGGAAGCCCCAACGACTCCATTTCCAACCCTACCGGCATTTTCCCGAGCGCCACCGTTTCAAAGGAAACGATGACGTTTTCAACGACTTGAACGGTTATAGTGACTTCGTCTGCAAGACCCTTTTGAAGTCCGTATCCGTAAGGAGTTCTGAGTTTTCCGGTTATTTCCTGCGCCTCGAATACCGTGCCGTCATAATCGGCGCTCGTCCAATAGACGTTGACTTCGACAGCGGAGCCGTCCTCGGTGTTTCCCGTCAAAGTTTCGGGAAGGTCAAGCTTACTAAAAGGCGTGTTGTATGCGGCTTCGACGCTCTCCGGCGCTTCAACCTCAACAATTATTTTTGGCACTACAACTTCCGGTTTAACTGCAACATATGCCTTGAAAGCCGCCGAATCCGCCAAATAATAGTACTCTTCCGGCAACGTAACCGTGCCCGATATAGCTTGAGTGCCCGACTTTTCGGAGTCGTAGTCTTCCGCGTTCCAAATTACGCTAAGCTCTGTCTCGACTCCATTTTCATCGGTAGCCGTCAACGTCGTGGGAAGCGGCAATTCACCGAACACGGTGCCGAATTCGACTTCGCCAAGGTCAACCGACTCCACCGCGACAATAGCCGTACCCACAAATTGTGCCGTCAATTCGTAGTCATTGGCGGGCATCGGGAAGGTGTATGCGGCGTCGCCGGAAACCAGCCTTTCTCCGTCATACCAGCCATCGAAGGAATACCCCTGTTCGGGAGCAGCTACGACAGTAACCGTCTCGTTATAAAGGAAGGAACCTTCACCGGAAACGCTGCCGCCCTCGCCTGCAATCAATGTCAGGGAGTAGTTTTTTTCGGAAAGTGTCCACTTCGCCGTCAGCGTCATATCCTCTGTCACTGAGTAACCGACAAACGACCATTTTTCACTCCCAAGATACCACCCTTCGAAATCATAGCCGGGTTTGACGGGCGCTTCCGGCTCGGTCGCTTTGCCGCCGTAGATGACCTCTTCGGCAGGAACAGCACTTCCGCCCGCCGAGTCATAGCTGACAACACAATAAATATCTTCGCGAATTTCCGTCCAGCCCGCATATAAAGTCATGTCGGAGACAATTGACAAATTATTGAACCACCGGCTGTCGTTGACGCTATCGCCGGTATACCAACCTGTAAATCTGTATCCCGTTTTCGTCGGTTCGGGTAACTGTTCTATCGATTTTCCGCTTTCTAATTCTACCGTATAAACGCCGCTCACCTCGGTCGCATTTAATTCAATATAAGTGTATCCCGATATAATACCGCCATCGGCGTCAAACGTGACCGTCACCGTCACAATCTCTTCGACGGGGGCGTTCGTCACGGTGAAAGTGGTGGTTTCACCGTTGGTGAAATATATTGTATAGGTGTCGACGTTCCCGTCGGAACCGGTCTTTTCTATTCTATCGATACCGACGCCGTCCGCTCCGGGGGCTCCGTCCTCACCGTCGACTCCGTCCGTTCCGTCCTCGCCGGAACTTCCGACCAACGAAGTCAGCCATTCTTCAAGGCTTCCTTCAAAGCCGTTTTCGACGGCAAGTTCATACGCCGATTTTCCGTCTTCGCCCGCTTCACCCGTTGCGCCGGGAACGCCCGTAGCTCCGACCAGCGATTCCAGCCATTCGTCAAGGGTGCCTTCGTAGCCGTTTTCGACGGCGAGCTCGTACGCCGATTTTCCGTCCGTGCCTTGTGCTCCCGTCTCGCCCACCAGCGACGCCAACCACTCTTCCAAAGTGCCTTGGTAGCCGTTCTCGACGGCAAGCTCATATGCAGATTTGCCGTTCGTCACGGTGAAGGTCGTCGTACCGCCCTTGGTGTAATAGATGGTGTATGTATCAACGTTACCTTCGGAGGATGTCTTTTCGATTTTTTCGATACCGTTTCCGCCGAGAGAGTTCAACCAATCTTGAATAGTGCCGATAAACCCGAACCCGCAAGCGATGTCGTATGCGCTGTCGCCCTTATCGCCTTTGTCGCCCTTGTCGCCTTTATCGCCCATCAAAGAAGAAAGCCAATCGCTGAGCGTTCCTTTATAGCCCAATTCGACGACCAATTCGTATGCCGATTTACCGCTGTCGCCCTTTTCCCCGCGGAGGGAATCCAGCCAATCCTTCTCGGTACCGCTATAACCGTACTTTTTGGCAAGCCCGTACGCCGAATCGCCCTTGAAAAGTTTTACCAGCTCCTCGAGATCTCCTTCGAATCCGAGTTCCGCTGCGTACGCATAAACGGCTTCGAAATTGACGGTGTTCGGGTTCTTTTCGAGGTTCCAAAGTACCTCGGTATCCCCCTT
>CALVTP010000067.1 GCA_944362765.1 uncultured Clostridia bacterium
CCGATTTCCGTGCCCTTTGCCATGTTACTGCGAAAGGCGTCCCCCGTTGAAATGTGGGGGATGCCGTAACGCTCTTTCAATTTAACCGCCTGCGAGCCTTTTCCGGCTCCCGGCGCTCCTAAAAGTATCAGGTTCATCTTATTTAAGGAAGCCCTTGTTGTTCTTGACGATGAGCTGGCTTTCAAGCTGCTTCTGGAATTCGAGCGCCGTCGAAACGACTATCAGTAATCCCGTCGCACTGAAAGCGTTACCGAGTCCCAAATCCCTGAATCCGGGCACCAATTGCAGTATCAGCGTCGGTACCAACGCCACGAACGCCAGGAAGAGCGCGCCGAACAGCGTCAGTCTGTTATTGACCTTCCTGAGGTATTGAGCCGTCGCCTGCCCGGGACGGATACCTTGCAGGAAGCCGCCGTTTTGTTGCAGCATCTGCGCCACATCGTCGGGGTTGAACTGTATCTGAGAGTAGAAGTATGCGAAGAAAATGATCAATATGAACATTATCAACGGATACAGGTGCCCGTTGGCGCCCAGCCACTCGGACCAGAACATTCCGAAGCCCGAAGTCTCCGCTCCCGCGAACTGGATTATCATTTCCGGGAACATGATAAGCGACGACGCAAAAATTATCGGCATGACGCCGGAGGCGTTGACTTTCAGCGGAATGAACGTCGTCTGCCCGCCGTACATCTTATTGCCCTTGATGCGTTTGGCGTATTGCACGGTGATTTTACGTTCCGACATATCGATAAAGACGATTATCAGGAACAGCAGCAATACCAACAATATAAATCCCAACAGGTACCAGATGCCCGAAGTATCGTTCTGTTCGAGTTGTCCGGGGATGACTCCGTACATGGCGCCCCAGATCGAGGAGCCGAGCGAGGAGATGATACCGATGAAGATGATAAGCGAAGTGCCGTTGCCGATGCCGTATTCGGTGATACGTTCGGCAAGCCACATTACCAGCGAGCTGCCGCCGACCAGGATAATGACTATCAGCATCATCGTGCAGATTTTGTCGGCTTGGTTCTCGATGTCGCGGGTGAAGACGGGAATTATAGCGTCTTCCCACATAAACATGACGCCTATTGCCTGTATCAATGCCAGGATGACTGTGGCGTAACGGGTGTATTGGGTAAGCTTCCTTCTGCCGTCCTCCCCTTCTTTGGAGAGCTTTTCGAGCTTGGGTATTATCAACGTCAACAGCTGCATGATAATGAAGGAGTTGATGTACGGAACGATACCCAGCGCAAACAGCGTGCCGTATGAAAACGCCGAACCGGTGATTGCAGACAACATCAAACCGAAGTCGGTCTCGCTTGCACCGCCGAATATAAGCGACGAATCGAGTCCCGGAATCGGCACAAAGCATCCGACGCGATATATCAAAAGAAGCCCGAACGTGATAAGGATCTTCTTTCGGATATCGGGAGTAGTAAATGCATTCTTCAGAGTCTGGAACATTTACCCACCTCTTTACTTTACGACTTCCGCCTTGCCGCCTGCTTTTTCAATCTTTTCCGCAGCCGCTTTGGTGAATTTTGCCGCCTTTACCACAAGTTTTTTCTCGAGTTCGCCGTCGCCCAGAACTTTCAAACCGTACGGTGCGTCCTTTCTGATGAGTCCGGCATTCAAAAGGAGTTCCAGATCGATGACGGTTTCATCTTTGAAATCGTTCAGGCTGCCGACGTTGATGGTAGCATATTCGGCAGTGAAGTGGTTTTTGAATCCCCTCTTCGGAACTCTTCTGGTAAGAGGCATCTGTCCGCCTTCGAAGCCGGGACGTACGCCGCCGCCCGACCTTGCCCATTGACCTTTATGTCCTTTGCCGGAGGTCTTGCCGAGCCCGGAGCCTATTCCTCTGCCCAGTCTTTTTGCGGGCGTCACAGCGCCCTCTGCGGGAGCAATTGTATGGATTTTCATAATGCCTCCTTTACTTGACTTCCTCAACCTTGACCATATGCGATACTTTGAATATCATACCGCGGATGACGGGGTTGTCGTCGTGTATCTTGCTGGCGCCGACTTTGTTAAGTCCCAGCGCCTTGACGTTTGCCTTCTGATTTTCAAGGCAGCCTATCGTGCTTTTTACGAGCGTAACTTTAATTTTTGCCATAGTAGTCAACCTCCTAGCCCAAAATCTCTTCTACGCTCTTGCCGCGAAGCGCCGCATACTCTTCGGCGGTCTTCAACGCCTTGAGTCCCGCTATAGTAGCCTTTACGGAGTTTATCGGATTGGTGGTGCCGATGCACTTCGTACGGATATCCTTGATACCGCTGACTTCCAGTACCTGACGGACGGCGCCGCCCGCGATGACTCCGGTACCTTCTTCGGCGGGGAGCATCAGCACCTTGCCTCTTCCGAATACGCCGGTAACGGCATGGGGGATGGTTCTCTCTTTCGTCGAGATGGTGAACATCGCCTTTTCGGCAGCCTTGGTCGCCTTTTCGATGGCTTCCGGGACTTCGGCGGCTTTGCCGGTACCTGCGCCGACTCTGCCTTTGCCGTCGCCGACTACGACGAGCGCAGCAAAGCGCATGTTACGTCCGCCCTTGACAACCTTGGTGACGCGGTTGACGGAGACGGTCTTTTTGATGAGATCGTCTTTGGGCTCTCTATTGAATCTTTCTCTGTCGTTCCTTGCCATAATATTTAGTACTCCCTGAATTATTCGGCGTCGGACGCTTTATCGGATTTTCCGATAGCGAGCCCGCCCTTTCTGGCGCCGTCCGCCAAAGCGGCGACTCTGCCGGTGTAAAGGTAACCTCCGCGGTCGAAGACAACTTCGGTGACGCCCTTTTCGAGCGCTTTTTTGGCTATCGCTTCGCCGACTATGGCGGCGGCTTCGACCTTGGTCTTGCCTTGTACGGCAGCCTTGATGTCGGCTTGCATCGTGTTGGCGGCAACCAGCGTTACGCCCTTGACGTCGTCGATGATCTGAGCGTAGATGTTCTCCAAAGAACGATTGACGACGAGACGCGGTCTTTCGGCGGTGCCGCTGAGGCGATGACGAAGTCTTCTGTGTCTGTTCTGCCTGATGGCGTTTTTATCCGGTTTTTTAAGCATTCTTCGTTCCTCCTACTATTTACCCGCGGTCTTACCCTCTTTCCTGAGGATGGTCTCGTCCTTGTAGCGGATGCCGTAGCCGTGATATGGTTCGGGCTTCCTTATCGCCTTGATGTCGGCTGCGAACTGACCTACGAGTTCCTTGTCGATGCCTTTGACGGAAATTTCCGTCGGGGAAACGACTTCGAGCTTCAGTCCTTTCGGGGGAACGACGTCGACGGTGTGCGAATAGCCTACCGTCAGAACGACTTTTTCGCCCTGTTGAACGGCTTTGTAACCGACGCCGTTGATGATGAGGTTTTTGGCGTAACCTTTTTCGACGCCTTCGACCATATTGTGGATCAACGCGCGATACAGTCCGTGAGCGGCTTTGACCGCCTTTTCTTCGGAAGCTCTGGTGACGTGCGCAACGCCGTCTTCGACGGTGACGTTGATTTTATCGTTTTCGATTTTGCGGGTCAGGGTGCCCATCGGTCCCTTGACGGTGACGACGCGGTCTTTGAACTCTACCGTCACGCCCGCTCCGAGTTTTATCGGTGCTCTACCTATTCTGGACATACCTTACCTCCTACCAAACGTAAGCCAAGACTTCGCCGCCCGCGCCGAGCGCACGCGCTTTCTTGTCGGTCATAACGCCTTTCGAAGTCGAAATGATGGCGACTCCCAGCCCGCCCAGCACCTTCGGAAGCGCGTCGGCTTTGGCGTAGACTCTGAGCCCGGGTTTGGAAATCTTTTTGAGCCCGTTGATGACTTTTTCTTTGTTTTGCGTATACTTCAACTCGATATGAATGACATCCTGTACCGCACCTTCGGGTCTTACGACCTCGGCGGACTTGACGTAACCTTCTTCCACCAGAATCTCCGCGATGGCGGCTTTGATTTTGGAAGCGGGGACGTCTACGCTTTCCTTTTTGACGGTCAGCGCGTTACGGATACGGGTAAGCATATCGGCAATGGGATCTGTCTGTGTCATTTATACTATACCTCCTACCAGCTTGCCTTGCGAACGCCGGGGATTTCGCCCTTGTACGCCAGCTCTCTGAAGCAAATCCTGCAGATTCCGTACTTGCGGAGCACCGAATGCGGTCTGCCGCAGATGGAGCAGCGGGTGTATTCGCGGGTGGAATACTTTTGCTTTCTCTTTTGTTTATTTTTCAAAGATGTCTTTGCCATTTATCTGTCCTCCTGTTAAGCGGCGAAGGGCATTCCGAGAAGCCTCAGAAGCTCCTTTGCCTCTTCGTCCGTTTTGGCGGTTGTGGTGATGCAGATATCGAAGCCCCTGACCTTTTCGATCTGATCGTAAGCGATCTCGGGGAAGATAAGCTGTTCTTTGATGCCCATCGTGTAGTTGCCTCTGCCGTCGAAGGACTTGCCGGAGATACCTTTAAAGTCCCTGACGCGGGGAAGCGCTATCGAAATGAGCTTATCGAAGAAGTTCCACATTCTGTCGCGGCGCAGAGTCACTTTGGCGCCGAGCTGCATGCCTTCTCTGACTTTGAAGTTCGCGACGGAGTTTTTGGCTTTCGTCGGGACGGACTTTTGTCCCGCGATCATCTCGAGCTCGTTGGTCGCAAGCTGCATCGACTTGGAGTTGTCCTTGATATCGCCGAAGCGCATATTCAACACGATTTTTTCGATTTTCGGCACTTCCATTACGGTTTTGTAACCGAAAGTCTTGATCAATGCGGGCACGACTTCTTCTTTGTACTTGACCTGCAGTCTGCTTATTTCTCTGACTGCGGGGGTTTTTTCTTCTACTTTCTTAGCCATGTTTCGCCCTCCGTATTATTCTGCGCTCTTTTCGGCTTCGGCGGGAGCGTCGCTCTTTTTCCTGCGGGTAGCCTTGGCTTTGGTGGCTTTCTTCGCAGTCGCCTTCTTGGTGACGAGAGTCGCCTTGCACTTTACGCAATAGCGCTCGCGCTTACCGTCCTCTCCGATTCTGTAACCCACTCTGGTAGGTTTGTTGCAGGCGGAGCAGATGGGCATGACGTTGGAAATGTCTACTGAGCCCGGCTGCTTGATCAGTCCGCCCTTTTCGGAAGCCTTTCTGGCTTTGACGGCTTTGGTGTTGACGGTGTTGAGATCGTCGCCCTCTACGAGAACGCGTCCCGTTTCCCTGTTGACGGCGCCGACTCTGGCGGTCTTGCCTTTGTCTTTGCCGGCAATTATCATGACATAATCGTCTTTCTTAACGCTATATTTCATCTTAGCCTCCTTACAGCACTTCGGGCGCCAAAGACACTATCTTCATGTAGTCCTTCTCGCGGAGTTCACGCGCGATGGGTCCGAAGATACGAGAGCCGCGGGGCTGTTTCTGGTTGTCGATAATGACGGCTGCGTTGTCGTCGAACTTGATATGGGTGCCGTCCTTACGCATAATGCCTTTGTGGGTGCGGACGATGACCGCTTTGACAACGTCGCCCTTCTTGACGGCGCCGCCGGGGGTTGCGCTCTTGACGGAAGCGATGATAACGTCGCCGATATTGCCGCTTCTGACATAGGAGCCGCCCATCACGCGGATGCACATTATCTCTTTCGCGCCGGAGTTGTCGGCTACTTTCAATCTGGTTTGTGGTTGTATCATCGTGTGCCTCCCGTTACTTAGCCTTCTCTATGATGTTGACGAGGCGCCAGTTCTTGTCCTTCGACAGCGGTCTGGTCTCCATGACCATGACTTTGTCTCCTATGCCGCACTCGTTCAGTTCGTCGTGGGCTTTGAGCTTTTTGGTGCGCATGATGTACTTTTTGTACAAAGGATGTTTGACCTTCTGCTCGACTGCTACGACGATCGTTTTATCCATTTTGTCGGAAACTACTATGCCGACTCTGGTTTTTCTGAGATTTCTTTCCATCTTTCGATCCTCCTACTAAGCCTTCTTCGCACGGGAGCGGCTCTTCTTGGCGCTCTTTTCGGGTTCTTCCACGCGCCCGAGTTCCCTAAGACGAAGTACGGTCTTCGCTCTCGCTATATCCTTCTTGCAGGCTGCTAAGGACATCGGGTTGGAAAGCTGGTTGGTGGAGTGTTTGAATCTGAGATCCATCAGCTCCGCTTTGAGTTCCGCTACCTTATTGGTGAGCTCTTCATTGGTCATTTCGAAAAAATTATTCGCTTTCATACCGTCACCGCCTTATTCTGCTGCTTCCAAATCGCTCTTTCTTGCGAATTTGCACTTGATGGGGAGCTTGTTAGCCGCAAGACGGAGCGCTTCCTTGGCGACGTCTTCGGAGATACCGCTCATTTCGAACATCACTCTGCCGGGCTTGACAACCGCTACCCAGAACTCGGGATTACCTTTACCGGAACCCATACGGGCTTCCGCCGGGTGCTTTGTCACGGGCTTGTGGGGGAAGATGTCCACCCAAACCTGTCCGCCACGCTTGATGTATCTGGTCATGGCGACACGGGCTGCCTCTATCTGATTGGACTTGATCCAACCGGGTTCGGCGGCTACCAACCCGAATTCGCCGTATGCTATCTTATTGCCGCGCATCGCTTTGCCGGTCATTCTGCCGCGATGCTGCTTTCTTCTTTTGACTCTTTTAGGCATCAACATATTAGTCTTTACCTCCTTTTGCCTTGAAGACTTCGCCCTTGTAGATCCACGCCTTTACGCCGATTATGCCGTAAGTGGTGTGGGCTTCGGCAAAGCCGTAATCGATGTCGGCGCGAAGGGTCTGAAGGGGTATCGAACCCTCGTGATAGGATTCCGACCTTGCTATTTCGGCGCCGTCCAATCTGCCGGAGACCATCGTTTTGACGCCCTTGGCGCCCGCTCTCATGGCTCTGCCCATCACAGACTTCATCGCTCTGCGGAAGGGAGTCCTCTTTTCGAGAGCCTGCGCGATATTTTCGGCTATCAGCTGAGCGTCGGTATCGATGTGTTTGACTTCGTGAACGTTGACGTTGAAGTTCTTGTTCGGTCCGACTATCTTTCTGATGGCGGCGTTTATCTGGTCGATACCCTTTTCCTTGACGTCCTTTTTGACGACGGTGGTGTCGACGGGAGCGGCGTCGGAGGCGGCGGCGGTGGCTTTTTCGCCCGCTCTCTTGTTGAGTTTGCCGACGGCTACGCCGACTCTGCCGCAATAGATATCGATTTTAATGTTGCTTGCCGCTCTGTCTATTTTGATATAGCTTATCGCGGCGTCGTAATAGTTCTTCTTGAGATAGTTTCTGATTTCGTTGTCCTCTTTGAGGTTTTTGGCGAAATCCTTTTTATTTGCGAACCAAGTGCTGCTCCAGGGAGCGTTGATTCCTACTCTCAAACCATGCGGATTGACTTTTTGTCCCATTGTGTCCTCCTGTTACTTTTCCGCGTCGAGAATGACGGTGATGTGGCTGGTGCGCTTCAGAATGCGCGCGCCCCTACCCTTCGAACGTGCTCTCATACGTTTGAGAGTCGGTCCCTGATCGGCGTAGCACTCCGCTACGTAAAGGGTGTCTTTGTTCATGTTCAAGTTGTTCTCGGCGTTTGCTGCAGCGGAGTTCAACACTTTAAGAATGGGCTCGGAAGCCGACTTGTTGACCTCGGAAAGGAGGGCTACCGCATAAGGATAACTCTTGCCCCTGATAAGATCGAGAACCTTCCTGACTTTGTAGGGGGAGATCCTTATCATCTTGGCAACGGCATGAGGACGCATTTCGCGATTTTCAAACCTTGCTTTTGCCTTTTCTCTAGTTCTGGTTGCCATGTTTTACCTCCTACTTTTTGCCGGTCGCGGCTTTGCTGCCGGCGTGACCGCGGAAGGTTCTGGTCGGTGCGAATTCACCGAGCTTCAAACCTACCATGTCCTCGGTGATATAGACCGGAACATGCTTCCTGCCGTCATGGACGGCGATGGTGTGACCCACGAATTCGGGGAATATGGTAGACGCTCTCGACCAAGTCTTGACGGGTTTTTTGTCCCCGGACTCGTTCATGGCGACTATTCTTTTCATAAGGCTTTCTTCACAATACGGGCCTTTTTTAACGGATCTACTCATCTCGATGCCTCCTAATTAATGCGCTTTATAATCATCTTGGAGGACTTAGCCTTCTTGCTGCGGGTCTTATAACCGAGCGCGGGCTTGCCCCAAGGGGTGACGGGGGAGGGCATACCGATCGGGCTCTTGCCTTCGCCGCCGCCGTGCGGGTGATCGCAGGGGTTCATGACCACGCCGCGGACAGTGGGTTTGACGCCCATGTGGCGGGTCTTTCCTGCTTTACCTATGCTGACGTTCTCGTGCTCGATGTTGCCGACCTGTCCGATGGTCGCCTTGCACTTGATGTTGACATAGCGCATCTCGCCGGAGGGCATACGCAGCGTCGCTTTGTTCCCCTCTTTTGCCATAAGCTGAGCGGAAACGCCTGCGGAACGCGCGATCTGTCCGCCCTTTCCGGGCTGCATTTCGATGTTATGAACGGTGGTACCGACGGGGATATCCCTGAGCATCAGGGCGTTGCCCGCTTTGATGTCGGCGCCTTCGCCGGAGATGACGGTATCGCCGACTCCCAGTCCCAAAGGAGCGAGAATGTAGCGTTTTTCGCCGTCGGCGTAATTCAATAACGCTATGTTCGCGCTGCGGTTGGGATCATATTGAATGGAGGCAACTTTGGCGGGGATGCCGTCTTTGTTCCTCTTGAAGTCGATGATCCTGTACTTGTTGCGGTTGCCGCCGCCGATGTGACGGACGGTAATCCTTCCGAGGTTATTTCTGCCGCCGGACTTGTTCTTGCTGACCAAGAGACTTCTTTCGGGGGTCGTCGAGGTGATCTCGGCGAAATCCGATACGCTCATGTTGCGTCTTGCGGGAGAAGTAGGTTTATATCTGATGACTGCCATTTATCTCACCTCCATTATGCCAGGCTCTCGAAGAACTCGATAGCTTTGCTGCCTTCGGTCAGAGTGACGTAAGCTTTCTTGTAGGAAGCGGTCCTTCCTTCGTCCTTTCTGCCGGCGCGGCGCACTTTTCCGCTGACTCTGACGGTGTTGACCTTGGCAACGGTGACGCCGAAGATGTGTTCGACCGCCGCCTTGATCTCAGTCTTTGTAGCGTTCTTTTGAACTTTAAACGCGTACCTTTTGGAGGGAATGCCGTCGAAGCTCTTCTCCGTAAGCACGGGCTTGATGATGATGTCGTAATAATTATTCATTGTCCTCTACCTCCCCTTCTACGGTCATGAAGTACTTGTCCTGTACCGCCATGATGGCTTCTTCGGTGAAAACGCATTTGTCGGCTTTGACAACGTCGTAAACGCTGACGAGTTCGGCGGGGCTGAGTACCAGCTTCGGAATATTGGAAGTGGCACGCTTTACAGACTCGACGACGTCGCGGGTAACCAGAAGGGCGCTCTTTTTGACGCCGATAGCGTCGAACACCTTGACGGCGTCGCGGGTCTTGCCGGAATCGAGGGTCAGCTTGTCCAGAATGATGACGTCACCGTCGGCAAACTTCTTGCTGATGGCGCTGATGAAAGCGCCCTGACGCATCTTCTTGTTGAGCTTTTTCGAAAAATCTCTGGGCTTCGGAGCGAATACCACGCCGCCGTGAGTCCATTGCGGAGCGCGGATACTGCCCTGACGGGCTCTGCCGGTGCCCTTCTGGCGCCACGGCTTTACGCCGCCGCCCCTGACTTCAGTACGGGTAAGCGCCGACTTGGTGCCCTGACGGGCGTTGGCAAGCTGCGCCACCACCGCCTGGTGAATGAGGGGCTCGTTGTATTCTGCCGCGAAGACTTCGTCGTTCAACTCTATTGTCTTTACTTTTTTACCTAAACTGTTGATAACTTGAGCTTTCATTTCGGTAGTCTCCTTATTTCTTGAACCACTTGGAGCCGCCCGACTTCTTCAGGGACTCTTTGACGATGACCAAAGAGTTTTTCGGTCCCGGTATGCCGCCCGCGATAAGTATTACGCCGCGGTCGGAATCGACTTTTACGATTTCCAGGTTTTGAACGGTGACGCGTTCGTGACCGTATTGACCTGCCATCTTCTTGTTTTTGAAAACTCTGGACGGGCTGGAGTTCGCGCTCATCGAACCTACCGAACGGTGGATGGGTCCGGTACCGTGGGACATGCTTCCCACGCGCTGCGCGTTCCATCTTTGAATGACGCCGGTGTAACCTCTGCCCCTCGTGGTGCCGGTCACGTCTACGTGATCGCCGGTACTGAAGACGCCGCACTCGATGTTCTGCCCGACGGTGTAGTCGGCGGCGTTGTCGAGTTTGAACTCTCTTAAATACCTGGTCGGCTGAACGCCGGCTTTGGCGAATATGCCTTGAAGAGGTTTGGTGACGCGTCCGGAACCCTTCTTGATTTCGCCGAGCGAATCGAAACCGACTTTGACGGCGGAGTAGCCGTCCTTTTCAACGGTCTTTACTTGCACGACGGGGCAGGGTCCCGCTTTGACGACGGTCACGGGAATCATCGTGCCGTCCGGCGTAAAGATTTGGCTCATTCCCATTTTTTTACCTAATATAGCCTTTTTCATCATGAGCCTCCTTACAGTTTGATCTGAATGTCCACACCCGCGGGAAGATCGAGCTTCATCAGCGAATCCACCGTACGTGCGGAACTGTTGTAGATGTCAATAAGACGCTTGTGCGTGCGAAGTTCGAATTGCTCGCGGCTGTCTTTGTCCTTGTGCGGGGAACGAAGAATGGTCAC
>CALVTP010000068.1 GCA_944362765.1 uncultured Clostridia bacterium
CCTGCTAATGTAGCACAGCAGGTAGTGCGGTTCACTCGTAATGAACAGGTCGCCGGTTCGAGTCCGGCCATTAGCTCCAAAAAAACAGACGGCACAATGCCGTCTGTTTTTTTGGACCAATAGCCGGACCGCAACCGGTCAGCGTAAGCTGAACCGGTGCGCAAGTTTACGGCTCTGCCGTAAACCTGATGAGTATTAATCACAGCCGGGACTACAGATTTGCTAAATTAAGAGCGATAACATCACGTTCACAAATTAAAGTAACTACGAATGATCCGGCCCCTGCAAGGCACCCTATCAAACGGGTGCTTTTCGTTTGGAGCCAATGGTCGGATCATCACCGGTCAGCGTAAGCTGAACCGGTGCGCAAGTTTACGGCAAAGCCGTAAACCTGATGAGTATTAAATAAAGCCGGGTTGCACGACTCGCCAAATTAAGTGCCTGTCCGTCTGCTTTAAAATTAAAGTGACTGCGAAATGGTCCTTTTACATAATGTCAACCGGAAATGAACCGCTTTTGAAAGGCTTTTCGGTTTACGTTCTATGGATAAAGTCGATATTGACAAATCTCATCTTTTTGGTTAAGATATACCTATCAAGCGGAGGGTTTATAATATGGCAAAAACCGTCAAAGACATTATCGATTTAATCAAAAACCAAGGTATTAAAATGGTTGACTTCAAAATGGTCGACGTAAACGGACAATTCCGCCACGTCACCATCCCCGCTGCCGAGTTTTCGGAAGATACAATAAAAAAAGGCATTGGCTTCGACGCCTCGAATTACGGCTATGCCGTCGTCGAAAAGAGCGATATGGTCTTTATTCCCGACCCCGATACCGCTTTCGTCGACCCATTTTCGGAGATACCCACCCTCTCCATCGGCGGAGACGCAATGATAATCGACTCCCCCGAAAACCGTCCGCTCCCCCATTACCCGAGAAATATCGTCCGCGCCGCCGAAAAATTTATGCGTGAAACGGGCGTTGCCGATACAATGCTGATTTTGCCGGAGTTCGAGTTCTACCTCTTTGACGAAGTGGGTTGGGAGGTGCGTTCCGGCGTCGTTTCTTCCTATGTCGACGCCAAACAATCCTATTGGAACTCCTCTGCCGAGGGAAAAGGCGTCATCGTACCCAAACAGAAGGCTTATCATATCGCCAAACCTTACGACGTCACCTACGAATGCCGCAGCGAAATGTGCCTCAGAATGGAGGAAATGGGCATCAAAATCAAATACCACCACCCGGAAGTCGCCGCTTCGGGACAGTTCGAGATCGAACCTATGCTCGGAAAAATGTCCGAGATGGCTGACAATACGATGATAATCAAATATATCATCAAAAATATTGCCGCTAAATACGGTTTGAGCGCCACTTTCATGCCGAAACCCGTTTTGGGCGAGGCGGGAAGCGGTATGCACGTACATATGCTCCTTTTAAAGGACGGAAAACCCGTCTTCGCCGACAATAAAGGCTACGCCGGACTCAGCCGCACGGCTCACTACTTCATGGGCGGACTTTTAAAACATATAGCTTCCCTCGCAGCCATCACCAACCCGAGTACAAACTCCTTTAAACGCCTCGTCCCCGGCTACGAAGCTCCCGTTACGGTAGGCTACGCCATGTCCAACAGAAGCGCGGTCATCCGTATCCCCGCTTACGCAAAAGCCCCCGAAGAGCGCCGTTTCGAGCTCCGAAACCCCGACGCCACCTGTAATCCCTATTTTTGCTACGCGGCAATCCTGATGGCAGGGTTGGACGGCGTCAAAAATAAAATAGACCCCCACGAAAACGGCTGGGGACCGTACGACGTCAACCTCTACCACCTCCCCGAAGAGGAAAAGAAAAAATTGAAGGCGCTCCCCACCTCGCTGGAAGCGGCACTTGCCGCTTTGGAATCCGATCACGACTACCTTACCGCCGGCGGAGTCTTCCCCGAAGCTTTGATAAAAGACTTCATCGCCACAAAACGCGCAGAGTGCCTGGAAATTAACTCCGTCCCCACTCCCGTCGAATTCGAAAAATATTACAACAAATAGACGTCCCGCAAAGTGAATCGCGATCGGTTGAGCATATAAAATGCCGAAACCGGTCTCAATAAAACCACACCGCCTACGCCCCTTCCCGAATCGCTCTCGCTATCAAAGGAAGGGGTGTTTTTTGACATTTTATGAAAATTTTTTGTCGGTTTATTGAATTACGCCGGCGCGTCCGATTCGGCACAATGCATTTATATCGGTGTACACTACGAGTCTACATACAACGACATACTTCCCCTATTATTTTTCTTCCCGCAATCAATGGCTCCTTATGAAAAAAGTCCGCACGGGTGGCGAACTTTTTTATAAGGGTCTGTTCTCGCGAGCAATTAAAGTTCTCTCACTATTATCTTTGCGGGAAGGGCTACAACTGACCATCCCCCCACTATAAAATACAGCCGTAACAATGTAGACGAGCGTGTATCGAACGAGATACGCAGCGGATTGGGGCGAAAAAGAAATGTAATTGGTTTAAATGCGCATACCGGTGAAGCCTGCTTTACTGTTTATTATAGCAAATTTAATATACTCATAGTACCCGGCTATATTTTTATAATACCGCTTCAAAGAAATTTCTATCGCCTTAGAAAGTATCTTTTGTGCCTGAGTATAGAAATATCGTTCGCGGC